>CAURTW010000003.1:0-40617 GCA_963527705.1 uncultured Streptococcus sp. | reverse complement strand
GATTGGGTTGGCAAATTCTCCCAACTGGATACCTGAATAATGTTCAGGCTGTTGAACCGTTACATACAAGATAAAATCAGGATTTTCGGCAGGGTTCATAGCCACAACTGAGAAAATGTAGTTGGTAGAACCAACCAAGTAGCCTCCATTTTTCTCGTCAGCGATTTGGGCTGTACCAGACTTGAGGGCTACATTTTGACCTGGAACATTGACAGTTGCTTTTCCTGTACTATGATTGTACATAGTTCCATATCTAGGATCCGTTCCTACCAAGACCATGTGAGTACGAGTTTGGCTAGCTGCATCTTTCGAAACGGGATTTCCTACGATTTCTTTTTGAGATTTACGAACGGTTTGATCATTTGGATCATACAAGGCCGTAATAAATTTAGGCTCCAACATAACCCCATCATTGGCAATGGCTGTAAAAGCACGTAGCATCTGGGTCTGCGTTACAGAAATCCCCTGACCAAATGCACTCATGGCAATATTAACAATATTATCTGCAGGCAATTGACCTGAATACTCATCAGTCAGACCAAAACGCGTCGGCACCCCAAACTTAAAGCGATTGAGATAATCGAGCCAAGTCGCATCTCCCATTTTTTGTTCAAGTAGACTCATTCCAACATTACTGGAGTGAGCGAAACCTTGTAAGAAAGTCATCATCCCACCACTAGTCAATCCTTCATTGACGTCCCAGTCTCGAATGGTCGCATCCGCTATTTTTAATTCACTACTATTGAAGTATTCTCCACCTGGGAAGGTATTGTTATCAATAGAAGCTGCTAGCGTCATGACCTTCAGGGCTGATCCTGGTTCGTAATTACTTTGATAAAGAATATCACGCCAAACAAAGTCTTTGGTGATACCATCCTTAGTATCTGCATTAAAGGTAGGTCGTTGGGTGGTAGCAAGGATTTCACCGGTCTTTGCACTGACCAAGGTCGCGGTCATATACTTACCTTTTACTTTTTCTAGAAAGGCATCCATCTGAGTTTCCATGAAAGATTGGAGCGGGCTAGACAATGTTGTATAAACATCCTTGCCATCCACAGTTTGTTGCGACACCTGTTCTGTTCCTGGTACGATATTTCCTACACGGTCTTTTTCATAGGTAATAATACCGTCTGTCCCAGCAAGAATGGTATTTAACGAACTCTCCAGACCAAAAGTTCCTAATAAACTCTTACTGCCGTCCTCATTTTCATGAAGTTGGGCTAACCCAATAAAACTAGAAGCAAATTGTCCATTTGGGTAGCTTCTGTTAGGGCTAGTTGTAAAGTCTATTCCTTCCACACTAGCATCTTTCAAATCTTTTTTAATAGCCATCATATTGGCATAGGTAATCCCATTTCCTTTTGCACCAAAGGAAACCTGGGTCAGATTTGGTTGAGCCAATTGCTCTTTCACATAAGCTTCATCCATATCCAAATACTTATGGAAGACTTCAGCTACCTTATTAAACTGCGAATCCTCTACATAAAGAATTTTACCCGTTGCTGACTTGTATTTTTTATCAATAACAGCATAGACATTATAAGAGGTCGCATCTTCAGCGATAGGCACTCCATTTCGGTCATAAATAGTCCCGCGTTTGGCAGGTACTGTTCGAGTTGTTTGGTGAACCTTTTTAGCCTCTTTTACCAAGTCAGTACCAAATATATTACCTTTTGCGATAATATACGCAAAATTGGCCAAAAAGAGGGCGAAAAGGGCAACAGCTACAAAGCTGAGGTACTTGCCAACTATCCTACGGTTTTTTGCTGGAGATTTACGATTTTTTATCGCAAATCGGGTTATTTTTTCTGTCCATTTCATATCTTACTCCGCTGTTCGGATATTTTCATTATTCAATTTCAAATCTTTTTTATCTGCAATCTCTTTCAAGCGCTCTGAACGAATCAATTCGTTCACTTCCTGCTTGGCATCGTCCAGCTCTGTCTTCTTTTCCTCTATCTGCGCATTGATTTTTGTCAAATCACTTTGCACTTGCAAGAGCCGTGTCTGCATAAAGATAATGCTCACTGCTAAAACGAGAGCCGTAAAAGCGATGGAAAGATAAAAAGCCTTCTCCACACGTGAGAATTTTTTTATACGATTCTGCAAGAATTGACTGGTTGTTTCTTTCTTATCTACCATTTTTTCCTCTTACTTGTGAATTTTTCTGGCCACGCGCAACTTGGCAGAGTGCGAGCGGTTATTGGCTTCTAATTCTTCTGCACTTGGCAAGATTGGCTTACGGGACACCAATTCCATCTTGGGCTTGAGATCATCTGGGATGAAAGGCAAGCCTTTTGGAACTTCAACCGTTGAAGCTTCCTTGAACAATTGCTTGGTCAAGCGGTCTTCTAGTGAATGGAAGGTAATCACTGAGATTCTACCATCTAGAGCCAACATCTCCATAGCCTGCTGGATAGATTCATCTGCCGCTCCCAGTTCATCATTGACTTCGATTCGAATAGCCTGGAAAATCTGCTTGGCAGGATGTCCCTTCTTCTTGAGTTCCTTGGCAGGCTTAGCAGACTTGATAATCTCTGCCAATTCAGTCGTTGTCTCGATTGGCTTGACTTCACGTGCCTGTTCAATCTTACGGGCAATCTGTTTAGAAAATTTATCCTCACCATACTTGAAGAAAATACGAACCAAGTCATGATAGTCATAGTGGTTCACTACCTCATAGGCTGTCAGACTAGCATCCTGATTCATCCGCATGTCTAGTGGCGCATCCTTTTTATAAGAAAAACCACGCTCACGCTGGTCCAATTGAGGACTAGACACTCCTAAGTCATAACAAATTCCATCAATTTCCTGAACACCAGCTTCGCGCAAACGTGCCTGTAAATGACGGAAATTATCCTTGATAAAGGTTACCATCCCTTTTTCGATATAGGGTGCCAAACGTTTTTGCGCATTGTTAATGGCATTCTGGTCCTGGTCAAAGGCATAGAGATGGCCTTTTTCACTTAATTTACTTAATAAATATTCGCTATGGCCCGCTCCACCCAAAGTCGCATCAACGTAGATACCGTCAGGCTTTACGTCGAGCATATCAATCGTTTCGTGGAGTAAGACCGTTACATGATGAAATTCTTTTGTCATATCTTATCTATTTTACCACAAATCTGACTAGCTTGCACTAGTCAGACAAATAGGCCAAAAACAAGTAAGATTTCTTTAAGAAATATGTCAAATATGCTTGACATCTACTCCATAGAAGAATATAATATAGTCAAATATATGCGACACAAATCAGAAAGGAGAGCAGATGAATCGTGTGAAAGAATTTCGCAAGGAACTGGGCATTTCCCAGCTCGAGCTCGCCAAAGATATCGGTGTCTCGAGACAGACCATCAACATGATTGAAAACGACAAGTACAATCCAACCCTGGAACTCTGTCTCAATCTCGCCCGCAGCCTCCAAACTGACCTCAACAGTCTCTTTTGGGAGGAAAATTTTTAAAAAAGGAGCCAACTCATGAAAAAAGAAACCTTCACTGAAAAACTGATCAAACGCACATACGGAATTTCTGGCCCTCTCGACGAACACAAACGACGCGAGGCTGATCGTATTGGCAATCAAGTCTTTATCATCCTCTTTTATCTGATGATTTTCGGAAATCTTATTCCACTCCTTCTAGCCTATAAATTTCCTCAACTAGTGGCTCTGGTCTATCCTCCTCTGATTTTAGTGATTGCCCTCATCGTTGCTGGATATCTCACATACCAAATGCAAAAAACAGGGATTACAACTATTGAACCAGATATGCTGAGTGAGAAAGAAAGTAAGCAACTACACTACCCTGGTCTGAAAGCTGGTTTGTTCTTTGGTCTATGGATGTTTTTTTTAACGCCTCTTCTCCATATACTGCTAGGTGAGAGTCAGGACTATCTTCAGTCTCTTCTCGCTTTTAAAAATATTTTTTCAAGTATCCTCCAGTCTGTCTTCTTTGGAGTGGTTATACAGATTATCATCTCCCGTCGCATTGCAAAAGCTAAGAAAGATCAGGATAATGATTAGGAGGAAACTCATGAAAAAAGAAAAGAAACAGTTACCTTATTCTGGTCTGAAAGCAGGTTCGATTTATGGAACGGTGATATTTTTTATAATTCCACTCAGTGATACCCTAACAAGTGAAAATCCAAGTTTTATCAGTTCTCTTCTAAATACAAAACATATTTTTAAAACTATACTGGGAGCTTTCTTTTTCGGAGTGATGATACATATTGTCGACTCACTTCGTATTGCAAGAGCTAAAAAAGACCAGGATTAGGAGGTACCTATGAAATCATTACTAACTTTACTGACCTATCATCTTTTCTTCAGTTCCCTGCTCATCTTCATCATCATTTCAGGGAACTTGCCAATCGACGAGACATTCCTCGTGCTAGTCTTTATTCTAGCACTTAACAAAGGACTGACTTATCTAAAGATTGACTCCCCAAAAACGCGCACACTTAACTTAGCACTGTACTTTATGATTCTATCTTTACCACAACTGATGCTCGTCTCAGGCAATTGGAATTATTATTTACTGCTGACTATCGCGAGCCTTTCTTCCGTCACTTATCTTTATTATCTCTATCAATTCGTAAAAGAAAGTCAGTAAAACCGCTCACTTAGGAGGTTACTAGCATGAAAAAAGAAGACTTAACCACTCGCCTACTCCGAAATCTCTTTCATATCCAAGGCCCTTTTGATGAATGCCGGCAAGAGATTATCTACAAGGCTTGTGCCCGTTCCATGATCCAAATCGTTTATTCTTCCTTCTTCCTCTTCTTGTTTTATCTGTTATTTGGACGCTTCATAGAAATCGTTCGCTATGCCATGCCCTACGTATACTCTGGACTCATTTTTTTCATTACTTTAAAAACTCAAAGAGCCGTCAAAGAACTCCATCTGGAAAAAGATGACAAGTCAGAAATCATCCTCAAAACCTACAGCAAAGGCCAAATCAAATTCCGAAGCTGGGTTGTGTTTATTGGCCTTCAGATTGGCCTCTTTATCCTACTCATCTTTCATAAAGTCTTCGTTCAGCAGATGTCACTTCCAGATTTTGTGAAGCTGCTCATGCAATTCGATAAAAGTGTTCCTTTACTGATGTATGGCCTGATTATCGGTAGCATTTTTGGAACCCTGACCTACGGATTTCTATCCCTACAGGAGGAAAAAACTCCTAAACATACCAAGCAGAAGGAGAAAAGCAATCAATGACCTCAATCTACGATTTTTCAGTCTTGAATCAAGACAAGCAAGAAACTCCCCTAGATGCCTATCTTGGTAAGGTTCTCTTGATTGTCAATACTGCTACCGGATGTGGTTTAACGCCCCAATACCAAGGACTTCAAGAACTCTATGACCGCTATCAAGATCAGGGATTTGAGATTTTAGACTTCCCTTGCAATCAGTTTATGGGACAAGCACCAGGTAGCGCAGAGGAAATCAACACCTTCTGTAGCCTACATTATCAGACCACCTTCCCACGTTTTGCCAAGATCAAGGTCAACGGTAAGGAAGCAGATCCTCTCTATGTTTGGTTGAAAGAACAAAAATCTGGCCCACTAGGAAAACGAATCGAATGGAATTTCGCTAAGTTTCTCATCGGTCGTGATGGGCAGGTCTTTGAACGCTTCTCCTCCAAAACAGACCCAAAACAAATTGAAGAGGCAATACGTAATCTACTCTAAACTTCATTAAAATCCATCCTTCTATCCTCCCCAAAATAGAAGGATAGATTTCCTTTAAAAAGTAAACGAATTTCTTTAAATTAGATGGATTTTCTTACATTTCTCTATTGCATTTCTTGGAATAATTTAGTATATTTGTTATATTAAGGTTTTTAGGTCATTTTAAAGATTAAGATGACAATTTTAATTTTTTTATCTTAAAATGAAAGCGCTTAAACAGGAGGGGTAATTAATCTCAAACTATTGCACAAAATTTAACTAACGCTAAAGAAAAATCGTTTCCAAGTCATACTTGGGCTCAGACAGTAGCTGACTGTCTTTATTCAAACTAGGAGTACATTATGAATCGATACCTTTTTGAAAAAGGGCAAACTTTTAGCATCAGAAAATTAACCGTTGGTGTTGCTTCGGTTATGGTTGGGCTCGCTTTTTTTGCATCTGGTACAGCACTAGCTGACGAAGCAAAAATTGAAACTACAAACTCTCAACCAAATGTAGAAAAATTGGCCGAAGCTGAAAAATCCAAACCAGAAGTCAAAAATGAAAGTCCTGTAATTTCTAAACCTCAAGAGTCAGAGAAATCAGAAAAAACTGTTAAACCAGTAGAAGAGAAGACTGTAGCAGAAACTAAAACTACTGACTTGCTTCCTGAAGAAATCCACGATCAAGCTTATCCTGATACGCCCGTGAAAAACATAGATACTTCAGCAATCGTAGACAAGAAGGATAGCCCTAAAGTTGAGACAGAAAGCATTCTAAAAAACAAGGAAGAACTTCCAAAAGAAGCTGAAAATGGTAATCGTGCGATCATCAACGGTGGTCTAGATTTGAAGCACGTCCCTTATGAAGGACAACCTGCTACTGCTGCTAGTATGATTTACACTATTTACAATGGTGGTTCCCAACGCTATATCGTGTCTGGTTCTGGTATTTTTGTGGCACCAAATGTCATCTTGACTGTTGCCCACAACTTTTTAGAATCAAACCGTGATACAAAAGAAGGACATATTCGAGGCGGAGATTCTGCTAAGTTTTACTATAACCTCGGTTCTAATTCTGCTGTTCGCAATTCTCAACCTGTAACGGGTAATACTACTCTTTTCAAAGAAGAAGATATTCATTTTTGGAATAAGAAAGAATTTGGAAAAGGATATCAAAATGACTTGGCTGCTGTTGTAGCACCTGTTCCTCTTCAAATCGCTAGCCCGAATAAAGCTGCTACCTTTGTTCCCTTGGCAGAAAACAAAACCTATCAACCAGGAGATCCTGTTAGCACAATTGGATATCCGACCGATTCAAGCTCACCTGAGCTCAAAAAACCAATTGTCGCTGGTCAACTTTACAAGGCTGATGGTGTCGTGAAATCTGTTGATAATTATGATGATAAAGGCTCAAAAGGCATTACCTATCATATGACTTCTGTTTCAGGCCTTTCAGGTGCTGGTATTATCAACGGTGATGGTAAAGTAGTCGGTGTTCACCAACACGGCACAATTGAAAACGGCATCCCTGACAAAGACCGTTTCGGTGGTGGGATCGTTCTCTCACCTGAGCAAGTCAAATGGGTAAAAGATATTATCGCAAAATATGGTGTCAAAGGTTGGTACCAAGGTGATAACGGGAAACGATATTACTTTACTCCTGAAGGAGAAATGTTCAGAAATAAAACTGCTGTTATTGGTGAAAATCAATATTCTTTCGATGAAAATGGTGTTGCGACACTCATTAAAGGAATCGATTACGGACGTGTAGTGGTTCAACACGTAGATGAAACTGGTAATCCAATCAAAACTGATGATACTTTTGTCGAAAAAACTGAAGTTGGAACAGCTTTTGATTATGACTTCAAAAAAGAAATCGCTAAGACCGACTTCTATACAAAAAATCAAGAGAAATACCAGATTGTCTCTATTGATGGCGTCGAAATCAACAAACAACTCAAAGATGAGTGGACCTACAACGTCGTCAGCAAAACAGCTCCAGGAACACGGGTCATCAAGGTGATTTATAAAGTGAATAAAGGTTCATTTGCCATTCATTATCGTTTGAAAGGCTCAGAGCAAGAATTAGCAGATGTTGTTACTGATAATAATGACGGAAAAGAATACGATGTTTCCTTTGTAAACACTTTTGAAGCAAAAGAAATCGCAGGCTACCGCGCAATCACTCCACGCTTAGAAGCCAGCATCCAGCACAAGGGTGTGAATGATGTCGTCTTTGAATACGAAAAAATCTCTGATAGCTCTAATCCGACTTCAAATGTTTTACCTGCTGCTCATCCAGAAGATAAAGAAACAGAAATCGGAAATCACGGTCCGCTTCCAAGCAAGGCTCAACTTGATTATCACAAGGAAGAATTAGCTGCCTTCATCCACTATGGTATGAATACTTATACTAATTCTGAGTGGGGACATGGAAATGAAGACCCTAAAAACTTCAATCCAACTAACTTAGATACAGATCAATGGATCCGTACTCTAAAAGAAACTGGTTTTAAACGAACTATTATGGTTGTCAAACACCACGATGGTTTCGTTATTTACCCATCTAAATATACAAATCATACCGTAGCTGCAAGTCCATGGAAAGATGGAAAAGGTGATCTTCTAGAAGAAATCTCTAAATCGGCTACTAAATACGATATGAACATGGGTGTTTACCTATCACCATGGGATGTTAATAGCCCTAAATATAAGGTAGCTACTCAAAAAGAATACAACGAATACTACCTCAATCAACTAAAAGAAATCCTTGGTAATCCAAAATACGGTAATAAGGGTAAACTTATCGAAGTTTGGATGGATGGAGCACGCGGTAGTGGTGCCCAAAAAGTAACCTATACTTTTGATGAGTGGTTCAAATACATCAAGGAAGCTGAAGGAGATATCGCTATCTTCTCTGCCGAACCAACAAGTATCCGTTGGATTGGAAATGAGCGTGGTATCGCTGGTGACCCTGTATGGCATAAGGTCAAGAAAGCAAACATCACCGAAAATGTTAAGAACGAATACCTTAACCACGGTGACCCTGACGGAGATATGTACTCTGTAGGGGAAGCAGATGTTTCCATCCGTTCTGGTTGGTTCTACCACGATAACCAGCAACCAAAATCCCTCAAAGAATTGATGGATATCTACTTCAAGTCTGTTGGTCGTGGAACGCCACTCCTTCTCAACATTCCACCAAACAAAGAAGGTAAATTCGCAGATGCTGACGTGGCTCGCTTGAAAGAATTCAAAGCGACTCTAGATCAAATGTATGCGACTGACTTTGCCAAAGGTGCAACTGTAACAGCAAGTTCGACTCGTCAGAACCATCTCTACAAGGAAAGCCACCTGACTGATGGTAAAGACGATACCAGCTGGGCACTTTCAAATGATGCTACAACTGGTAGTTTCACAGTTGATTTAGGACAAAAGAGACGCTTTGACGTTGTTGAACTAAAAGAAGATATTGCTAAAGGGCAACGTATTTCTGGATTCAAAATTGAAGTCGAAATCAACGGACGCTGGGTTCCATATGGTGAAGGTTCAACCGTAGGCTATCGTCGTTTGATCCAAGGTCAACCTGTAGAAGCACAAAAAATCCGAGTTACGATTACTGGCTCACAAGCCACACCAATCCTAACCAACTTCTCAGTCTATAAAACTCCAAGCACTATCGAAAAGAATGATGGATATCCTCTTGGACTAGAATACCACTCAAATACAACGGCTGACAAGGAAGGTACAACTTGGTACAACGAGTCAGAAGGTATCCGCGGTACTTCTATGTGGACCAACAAGAAAGACGCCAAAGTCACCTATCGTTTCACAGGAACCAAGGCTTATGTTGTATCAACAGTAGATCCAAACCATGGTGAAATGTCTGTATACGTGGATGGTCAAAAAGTCGCAGATGTACAAACCAAGAACAGTAGCCGTAAACGTAGCCAAAAAGTTTACGAAACTGGTGATTTAGCACCTGGAGAACACACTATTACTCTCGTTAACAAAACAGGTGAACCAATTGCTACAGAAGGAATCTACACTCTAAACAATAACAGCAAGGGTATGTTTGAGCTTGAAGCAACTTCTTACGATGTCGAAAAAGGAAAACCTGTTACTGTTACAATTAAGCGTGTTGGTGGAAGCAAGGGAGCTACTACCGTTCGCTTCATTACGGAACCTGGAACAGGTGTTCACGGTAAGGTTTACCAAGATACAACTCAAGATGTGACCTTTGCAGATGGTGAAACAGAGAAAACTGTTACCATTCCAACTATCGACTTCACCGAACAAGCTGACTCAATCTTTGACTTCAAAGCCAAACTCACTTCTGCGTCTGATGGTGCCCTACTCGGTTTTGCTACCGACGCAACTATTCGAGTAATGAAGGCTGATTTATTGAAGACGAATCAGACAAATTACGACGACCAGGCTAGCCAATTAGATTACAGTCCTGGCTGGAGACACGAAACCAACTCTTCTGGAAAATACCAAAACACTGAATCATGGGTATCATTTGGACATCTGACAGAGGATCAGAAGAAAAAGACAACTGTGACTGCTTATTTCTATGGTACAGGCTTAGAAATCAAAGGATTTGTTGACCCAGGTCATGGTGTCTATAAAGTATTCCTTGACGGTAAGGAAGTCACCTATCAAGATGGAATGGGAAATGCATCTACTATTGATGGCAAGAAATACTTTAGCGGTCATGCCGCTAACCGTCAAGGTGATCAGACTCTAGTCAGCCTAAAAGGACTTGATGAAAACTTGCACGCAGTAACTCTCCAACTAGACCCTGACAAGAATGATTTGACTAAAAATATTGGTATGCAAGTGGATCAATTCATTACAAAAGGCGAAGGAAGCGAGCTATACAGCAAAGCAGAAATCCTTCAATCTATCTCTAAATGGAAAGAAGATTTGTCTAACTTTAATCCTGCTGGATTGAAAGATACTGCAACTGCACGCCAAGCGTTCAAGTCTAATCTTGATAAACTCACTGCACAATTAAGTTCTGATACGGTAAATGTACAAGATGTGATGTCAACAGTCACTGCTTTGCAAGATATTCTTAGCAAAGATGAAAATTACCAAAAACCTGGAGACGAAACAAGCCCAGAACAACCAGTTGAACCAAAACAGCCGGAACAGCCTGAAATCAATTACGATAAGGCTATGGCTAGCTTGACCGAAGCTATCGAGAAAAAAGTAGCTGAACTTGGTACTAACAACGATGCTAAGAAAAAATTAGTTGAAATTACTGATAAAGCAATCGCAGCTATCCAAGAAGCGAAGACGCAAGAAGACGTCAACAAAGCCCTCAGCAACGCTCTTGAACAAATCAAGCAATTGCAACCTAGCCAATCAGAACAACCGGTTGAACCAAAACAGCCTGAAAAACCAATTACTTCTTCAAGTCCTGAAGAAGGGGTTAAAGAGCTTGTCTTCCAACTCCCAAGTCTGGATATTGTTAAGAAGGCAGTACCATTCAAGACTATCCGTCGCGAAAATCCACAATTAGACAAAGGGAAAGAACAAGTTCTAGCAGAAGGGAAAGATGGTGCTATAATCGAGTATATCGAAGTAGATGGCAGCAATCGTAAGGTAGTTCAAACTGAATCAACTCCAGCTCTAGACCGAGTGATTGAAGTTGGAACGAAACAAAGCTCTGTAGGAACAGAGGCATCACCAGTTGTGACTCTCCCTGAGTATGTTCTACCTAGAGAAACTGAAAAACCAGCTCCTGCAGTTGTAACAGAAGATTCACCAAGAAAAGATGAAAAAGCACCTGTTGCTACTACAGTTAAACAAGACAAGGAAAAACAACTCCCAGAAACTGGAGAGCAAGAAGCAGATGCCTTCTTATTCTTGGCTGCTATTACTTCAATATTGTCTCTACTCATCTTCCAAAAGAATTTCAAAGACTAATTAAAATCTTTACTTAATTCTTTTCAATGATTCTAGTTCCCCCAAAGAGAAGGCCAGCCTGTCTTCTCTTTTTCTATATATAAATCAAAAAACTTACATAAATTTATATGTATGTCTTAGTATATATAAAACAGAATGATTATTGAACTGGCCCCAAAAAGTTAGACAGAAAAAATCTATCTTTTGGGGTGCAGTTCATTCTATCTTTGACTAGGCAGAAGAACTTGAGTATATAGAAGCTAATAAAGTTGCAAAAATATTAAGAAGAATAAAGGCCACTAAAAAGATTCAACTTGCAGAGTCAAAGAGATAGTAAAATTTATATCTAACTCATGAACAACTCCAAGAATGGTTCTCAGCATTTCGATAAGATTTAGATAATAATAAAATAACCCTTAAAGATTATGTCCTATTTTATCTCACTTTTTTCTTAGGCGATAGAAAATCCGAAACATATGCTCTTCAATGGAAACATATCGATTTTTCAAAATCACAGATTCAGCTAATTCAAGCTTTAGATAGATATGGACAAGTAAAACTTACTAAAGGAAACAAGAAAACTATTTTCTCTATTTCTAATGACTTACTTCAGCTTCTTACCTCTTGGAAAGAGCAACAAAAATATGAACTGGCAAAGTTTGGCATCATCAGTAATCCAGAACAATTTGTTTTTACATATATCGATACTAAAGGAAACATCAATAATCCTTTACACGCCGACTATCTAAACAATAAAATGAAAAGTATTAGAAAGAGACATAAAGAGCTGACACATGCTACACCTCATAAACTGCGACATACGGGAGCGACACTTGCAAAACAAGCAGGACTTTCTCTCGAAGCTATTTCAAAAGCTTTAACTCACAGTGATAAAGAAGTAACTAAGACTTATGTCAACACAAAAGATACTGTAAATCAGACTGTTGGAGATATTGCATTTCGTAGTCTAAAAAAATGATGGGGTGAATTTAGGGTGAATTTTGGGGTGAACTCTTGATTTTTAGACAAAAAAAGACATCCAAGAGAAAATTCTTGAATGTCTGTAAACGTTGATATAATCGTATTGATTAACGTTTACTAAATTGTGATGCTTTACGAGCTTTCTTAAGACCTGGTTTTTTCTACATCATGATATTTATAGTAAATTATCACTAAACTCAAGTTCTTTTGAAAGATAAATCCTCAATTTTTACATATATAACCCTTTTAAAAATCAAGAGGTTATCAAAGGGTTATCAATTTTTAGTTTTCGGAGCTTATGTAGTTGAGAAATACGAACTACTGTATCACAAATCTGATGTACAGTTTCTTCGTGCCAGTGCAATTTCTTTTTCTATCTTGAAAATATTTAAACAGTGACAGATGTTATTTCTAAACTCTTAGAAATAATTAAATAAATTAAATACTATTTCTAAATATTTGAAAATAATTACTATTTGTATTATACTATCTTTGAGGTATCTATTATGAACTATATTAAAAGACCACATTATTTAGACTTTTTAAGAAGACATCGTGATCGGCCAATCATCAAAGTTGTGAGTGGAGTTAGACGAGCTGGTAAATCTGTTCTCTTTCAACTCTATCAAGAGGAGTTACTAGCAGCTGGGGTAGACGAGGATCAGATTATATGCATCAATTTCGAAGATTTGAGTTACTATGACCTGCGACATTTTCAAACATTATTCGCTTATATAAAAGAGCAGTTAGTTGGGGAGAAAACATACTATATCTTTTTAGATGAAATTCAACATGTTGAAAAATTTGAACTGGTAGCAGATAGTCTATTCATCTTGCCAAATGTTGACCTCTATTTGACTGGATCAAACGCTTACTTTATGAGTAGCCAATTAGCAACAAACTTGACTGGTCGGTATGTTGAGATAGAGGTTCTTCCTTTGTCATTTGAAGAATACCTATCAGGTCAATCTCTCTCAGAGAATTTGAATACAACAGAAATTTTTAACAATTATCTCTTTAGTGCTTTCCCTTACTTATTGCAAACATCATCTTACGCTGAAAAAATTGACTATCTCAGAGGAATATATAACTCAATACTGTTAAATGATATTGTTACTAGATTAGGAAATCCAAATCCTACTATTATTGAGCGCATTGTCCGAACCCTTCTCAGTAGTACAGGTAGCTTAATATCAACAAATAAGATTCGCAATACCCTTGTCAGCCAAAATGTTTCAATATCCCACAATACTTTGGAAAATTATTTGACGACTTTGACAGACAGTTTACTTTTTTATTCCGTTCCACGTTTTGATGTAAAAGGTCGAGCATTATTGCAACGCTTAGAAAAATATTATCCCGTTGATTTAGGTTTACGACATCTCTTATTACCAGACCACAAAGGAGACATTGGGCATATCTTGGAAAATATTGTATATTTGGAATTGAGACGTAGATATTCACAAGTATATGTTGGTAATTTAGATAAATATGAGGTTGATTTTGTTGTTGTAACTGATGTTGGTCACTACGCTTATTATCAAGTCAGTGAAACAACACTTGCTCCAGAAACATTAGAAAGAGAACTTAGACCACTAGAAGCCATTAAGGATCAATTCCCCAAATATCTATTAACAATGGATACGATTCAACCAACAGCCAATTACAATGGTATTGAGAAGAAAAACATTATAGATTGGTTACTAGAAAAGTAGATAAGTACTGAACCTATAAATTGAGACACAAGAAAAACACTCCTGTCAAAATCTAGTGAAACTATGAACAGGAGTGTTTTGTTATGGCCGAAAAAGCTTATTCAGTAGAAACTAATACTAGACTAAAAATCAATGATGGAAACTCTTGATTTCTATACAAAAAAGACATCCAAGAGAAAATTCTTGAATGTCTGTAAACGTTAATATACTCATATTGATTAACGTTTTGAGACAACTGACCTTGTCAGGTTGCAGCCACATTTATAAGCGACTAAAGTCTCAACAACTGTGTCAATTGTTCCAATTTCCATGAAAACATCCTAAATCATTGAGCTAATGGCTTGAGGTTTAGAATTTTTTATATTTATATTTCATATCCAATTCTTGATAAATATAATATCTCAGCACTTCTTGAAGAAGCAATTTTGTTTCATACATCTCCCTGATATCTGTTATCATTTCTGGATAGTTATCTTTCGAATCACCATGAGTATAGTAATTTCGTGTTTGAATTAATTTTATTATTAGTAATTCTCTCTCACTATTCGAAAAAATTTTAGATAGATTAAGCTCATCAATTGAATCGAATAAATTTTTTAAACGTTCGGCAAGGTTAGGCTCTTTTTGATTAAATTTCAATTTATTTCTAAATTTTCTTCTTACCTCTTCTAAAAGATGTGTGTTTATAAAGTCAAACAAAGATTGTCTAGCTTTTTCTTCAACATCAGATAAACATTTCGGATTTTTAAAATTCTTAAAATTTCTAGAGTAAACTTCCAAATTCCTAATAGCATCAACCAACTGATCTTCCAAATATAAATCACCATGAAGATTTTTTGAAAATTGTCTCACTATAAATTCAAGTTCCTCAGATTTATCAAACCAATGATTTAAAATATGTTCAAAATTATCTTCTAATGTCCTCAAAGAAATATCTTGCTGAGAATACGATTTCCATTTTTGGGATTTTCTAGAATGCTGAACAAAGAATTTGCCTTTTATAAGTGGCATACGCTTACCATCTATCATTTTATAAAGAACAAGAAATTCAATATTAGTAAAAGACAATGGTATATTTGATAAAATCTCAATAAATTCCTTAAACTTATGTGAAGCTTGATAAAATTCATCAAAAGATCTTATATTTAAATCAGCTGAAATAAGTTTAATAAAATAATCACTGGTAAATGACGTAGTTGTATATGAAGAATGGAGTATTGCCACATCTTCAAAGTTCATTCCTAGTGATCTTATTAACACTTTTGTTGGTTGATATTCACTTACTGCACTTTCAAAAATAGTTTGATTGTCTCTATATTTAACAGTTACCAATGATTTTTCAATCCATTCCTCAATATGTTCAAAGCTAAATTTATATTCCTTGATTTTTTCAGAATCTAATTCATTAATTAAATCTTTAAAGGCCTCAGAACTATAATCAAAATTTCCAAGCTCATTATAAAATACACTGTAAATTTTAAAATTTTTTACTCTATATCTAGTTATCGGAAATCCAGGAAATGAGGAATGTACCATTGGTTCACCATAAGTATTTAAAATTAAAATATTACCATTACTGGAGAAACCATATATCTTTTCCAAACACTTACCAAAACCGAATGAAATGCCTGATTCCTCTTCAAATCCACCAAATAATTCTAATACAATTTCACTAGGAGAATAATGTAAAATACCGCTCAAGTTATCCTTACTAACTATATCGTCGGAACGTTCTGAAAAATTCCCTTTTATTTCAAACTCTTTATCCCAAGTGTAATCTTTAAATTTCATATTATCCTTTCTGATTACTTTTCAAAAATCTTCACAATCTTCTAAATTATGGTTTTTATGTCGGAACTACCTTTTAATTGTATTAGACCAACTTCCAATTCTCATCATTCGAATTATCAATCAAAATCTTTCTTTTATTACTCAGTAATTCATCGCACACAAAATATTGCCCTAATCGCTCTATCAAGCCACATCTTTGGCAAGTATACAGATAGTCTTCTTTTAATTCCTTTACAAAAATAGTATTGAACTCATATGCTTTTCTACATTCTTCACAAACCATGCTAAGATTATCACTACTAAATATGAAATCAAAAATATTTTCTAATTCTTTATTTTCTTCTCCAGATAAAGCTAAAATTATCTTTAAACTTCTAATATATCGATTGAGTTCTGCTATTTCTACGTCAATATCCAAATATTTTTCAAATATAGCAGTAGCTACTTCTACCAAATACAATAGAATGTAGGGTGTTTTCTCATAGTATAAATTCCAAAAATCATTCCAAATCTTCTCATCGGTAAATATAAAATTAAGATTTCTCTTTTCTGTGGGAAAATTTTTATTCCTTGTTACTAAGTGAATTGATTTATCAAATACACTAGTCAAGCTATTTTCAGCCTTTCTATTGTATACTATATCATACAACAACTCCTGGTTTGGAAAGTATAGGTTTCAGTTGGACTAAAAACAGCGTAATAACAAGCCTTTTCAGAACGATATCTACTGATTAATTTCATAAAATATGAATCAATATTTTTTAAATGGGGGAATAGTTCAGGTCTGTAAGAATTAACTTATACACTTACAAGGTTTATTCTGATCGACTTTATAACTGTCTACGAAAAAAAGATAGAGATTAAAAAAATAGAAGAAATTCAGCGATCAAAGTTAGTATCTCTACTTCTTAATCACTCTCACTAGTAAACAAATCTTCCCACTGAGTGATAGATGCTGGTAGGATTAACTTATACTTTTCATAGAAATCTAGTAAATCGTTGTCCCCTATCCTAAATAAATTTTCTATCTTGTCTAAATTTATTACTCTCGGAGCATATAAATATACTAGATAACCTTCATCTACATATTGTTTAAATTCTAAAGCGTCAAGTTCCTTTGCCTTTTTGCCTTTCACTTGAACTACTGCTTTTCTAGGGTTATCAATTTCTCTTGAAATCATTTCACATTCAATTTTTATAGTTGTTGACTTCTTTGCAATTGAATTAGAAAGGACATAATAGTTTTCCTTAATTTGAAGGTATGAGATGACAAGTTCTTCTAAATCAAATTCAGGCAGATTATCTAAGAGACCTCCACTATAGGTTGTTACCTCAAAATAATTCTTTTTCGAAAATTTATTAAATATCAATTTTGAGTATTCTATTATACTTTTATCTCGTATCCTCTCGACGGTAGCACCAAGAGGTCTATTAAACGATGCTTTAATTTGTCCAGGGACTTGCATTCCCACATTAAATGCATCAACTGGGATGACTGATCCAATATCCAAATGAGTATCGCAAACTACTATAGCTGGAGATTTTACTTTACAAATCCAGTAATTTCCACTTAAATCTCTGGTCCAGAACAAATCATCTTTCTTTGCATGTCTAAAAATATTTATTGCTGGATGTGCTTTACCATTATGTTTTTTAATACGATTATAATATTCTAAAAAATCATCTAATTTAATATCTTCACTCAACCAACTCCAACCAATCGCAACATACTGTTCAGAATTATTTAAACAGAAATCAATTAACTCTTTCCTAATGTTATCGTCTCTTTTTAAATGTATTCTAGTCACATAATCCATTTAAATTAACCTCCATTACTTTAACTCAATATGTTTAGCCTCATAAATATTAGACTACATATTTCAGATTCTTGTTCTATACTACTCCTTTATCTTGCAAGAATCACAGTACTCTTTTCTAACAGACAAAAATTTCTCCCAGTCTTTATCAAACATCTAGTCAATGTAATTTTCTTGCATTCTCTTTATAAGAGTTTTTACATCATCAATTAACGACTTTGGAGACAATACCCTTAAGGATTCCGCTTGACTCAATAACCACCTCTTCAACCCTGGTGTATCTTGACTCAAAAACTCAATAATATCACCATTTGATGTTTTTTCAATAATTTTTGCTGTTGGGAACTGATCAACAACAATTGTTGGATCATTGACAAATAGAACTCTGATCTTTAACTCTTTTCCTATGAATGGATCTACACGTTTATTACGAATGTCTCCATCACGAAATTTTCTTCCATATGAGAGAGAAGGTTTCTTTTCTTTAGATTTTACCCAACTAAGAATTCTATCTAGTTTCAAGGTCATATATGAATCAAAAACTAAATTATAAGCTACTATGTAAAAGTAATGAGTATCATAATAAAGCGATACCGGAAAAATGGTATGATACTTCTTAGTATTATAGGGAGATTGATATTCAATATCTAGTACCAATTCCTTACGAATCATTTCAGACCATTCCCAAACCTTATCAATACGATTTTGTGTATCTGATAATGGTGCATAATTTAGTAACTCACTTGCAATAATACTGGAAACTTCATTTTGCTCATCTTTTGAAATAAGTGCCAATAAACTATCAAGCAATGACTTGTTTTCTTCCTTATTCAAAGAACGATTTTCTAGTAAAATCTTTGAGATTACAAGAATATCCTTTTTATTAAACAAAGATTTTCCTTTTAAGTATCTTGTATGGTGCTTTGCATCATAAGCAAGCTCTGCTGCAACCATTGGTTGTGTATCTAGGAAGCCAGACAAGAGAGAAAAGTCTCGTTGTATAGTTTTTTCACTAACACCAAATTCATCTGCAAGCTGAGCCTTAGCTACATGCGCTCCAGACTGTAAGCGCAAAAATATAGTTAATAAGCGTTCTTGGTCGTTCATATAATCCTAAATCCTTTAACAATATTATAACATTTCCAATGGTTCAGATTCAATCAATTTCTTAGTTCAAATCTTTTACTGATCGTACTCTTTTTTTTATACCGATTTCTTCTTTTAAATCCTACTATAGGTTTTTCTACCTTCCAAATCCTATCAACGATATTGATTTTGATGATTTTGCTTCAATAGCTACAATAGCCTTATTAATATCTATCAATGTAATTTGATTTAAAAAGTTTTTATCTTCTAACTGAATCTTATCACCTTCAATCACTCGTTGTGCTTGACTGAAGACAATTTCATCTACTAATTTTCGGACGTATCTAGCATTTCCAAAGTTACTACAATTGACAACTTCTGAAAAATGCTGACGTAGTACCATCTTACAATCATCAGTTAATTGATAATATCTATTATTTATCATCAATTCTAAAATAGCAATTAGTTGATCAATTGTATAGTCAAAAAATTTTATTTCTCTGGAAATTCTAGATGATAATCCTGGATTAGTTTCAATGAATTGGGCCATCAATTCTTCATAACCAGCAAAAATAACCAATACCTCATCCCGACGATTTTCCATTTCTTGTATGATCGCTGAAATAGCTTCATGTCCAAAATCTCTTTCACTACTAGGAATAAGACTATAGGCCTCGTCTATAAAGAGTACTCCCCCTCTTGCATCATCAAAAACTCTTTTTACTTTTGGAGTAGTTTGACCAACATATTCACCGACCAGTTCTGTTCGTCCCACTTCCACTAACTTATTCTCTTGAATTATCTTATTATGGTATAAAATTTCTGAAAAAAGCCTAGCAACTACTGTTTTCCCAGTTCCAGGATTTCCAGAAAAAACAAGATGACGATTTAATATTTCATTACTAAATCCATGAGCCTGACGCAATGCAGAAACCCGATTATATGCTAACTGCTGATTTAGGACTATTTTCACTTCTTCCAAACCAATTAATTCATTCAACTTTTTCTCCGCATTTTCTTCATTTTCAACTGACGATTCATTTTGGAGAATAAATCCATCGAGATTTAATTCGTTTTTATCTGAAGGATTATAATTATTTCGTACTGCAAATTCAACAAGCTCTTGAACAAAAAGACGAACTTCTTTAGCATCCTTCAGCATATGATTTTCAGCTACTAATCGTTCAAAATCTTCGTTACTCAATCGAACACCTTTTTGGTTTAGCATTTGAATCCCGATTCCTTTAAGCTCTGATTCATCATACTGCGGAAAATTAACAATTGAAACTTTATTAAAATCCTCAAGTAGCTCGTTTCTAATAGTTTCTGCCTCTTGAATGCTTCTAGAAATAATAATATTAAAGGAATTCCCCTTCTTTTGCCGAAAATTATCAAAAACGTCCGATTTTGTTTTTGATCTTGCCGAAAGATAATCAACTAATACAGAGAAATCTTTTTCACCCATTTTAGGAACAAAATATTGATTGCAATTAACAAATATCGCATTCATTCCAAAGAGAGACTCTAGAAACTTGATTGCAAACTTTCTACCCGATCCTTTCTCACCGGTAAAAATATAAAAGTGTTGCTGTTGTTCGTGATTATTTATTTTTTCTTGAAATGAAAGATATGTAATTAGTTCCTGAACAGCCTTCTTAAAATCAGTGAGACCACAAATGTTTTTCAATTCATCCAGTTTTTCAAAGTTAGGCTTTAGATAATGAGACATTATCTCTTTATTTGCACTTAATAAGAATTTTACTAGTTCTCTTCTATCACTTGCTTCAAGTTTCTTTATAAAATCACTTTCTGTTAGAGTTTTAACTTTTTTTAATGTAAACTCATGATCAAAAAAATCCTTTATTTTCCCCATGATTTCTTGATCATTGTAATTTTCTTGAGAAATAAGGTAATAAGCTTCATCCTCTTTAAGTAGCAATAAACGATTAGTCTTAATAAAATCTTCTGTTTGAGTTTTTAGAAAATCATCAGGGTTCTTAAACTCAACTTGATAATAATTCATTTAATTTCACCTCTTTTTTATTGATAATTTAAGTTTACAAAAAAGAGTGGACGAATACTGTCCACCCGATTGTTGCTACAAAAATTTTTTTAAGAGAAATCTCATTATTTGTTTAAAAAATTACTAATAAAATCCTTGTTAATTGCCAGCTAAAAGCAAATAATCAATGTAATACTTATTGTTTAATTTACCAATTTGTATAAGAAACAATCATTTAGGAGTGACGATAGTATATATACCTAAAATAGAGATACACTATTTTAGTGAATCTTGGATCTTTCTCGAGTAAATATAGTTGCTAAGGTATTAGCATAAAGTTCAGGCGTGAAATCTTGATTTTGAACCTTCTCCAGTAATTGTACAAAATATTCCTTCTCAGTACCCTTTGTTTTAGAAATCACATCTAACAAAAATCTATTTAATTCACCAGCTGCGTTTTCTGAGTTGTAGGATTCATAAAATTTTTGATAAAATTTATCGTATTCCTCGTTTTTTTTGAGTATGTTCACTTCCCCTTGCTTATCTAACAATTGTTGATAAGAGACATTAAGATCAAGCCAATCTTTTTCAAACTGCTCGAGTAATTTGTCTGATACTTTTTTCCTATTATAATATAATTTTATCAAAGGTATAATATCTATCCATACCTGATCAATAAAAACTTTAACAATATTGTCTTTAAAGATAAGTAAAGGCTTATCATCACATGTATGCACACGATATCCATTTGTCTGTAATTCATTTATCAGGTCTTCAATATGAGTTTCTGATGTATTGCCTATATATTGTTTTAGCCATTGTGGCATATTAGGATCTTGGATATGCCAAGACGCGCTCAAATATTTACAATCATTTCTTCTGGTTTCACCTTTTTCTAGACGACCTGGTACTCGTGTGCTAGAAATGGTATATTTTTCAATGATATCTCCCTTTTGATAATATTCATTGTGAAAGCGTTCGTATTTATTGGGTCTATGAATTTTTGTTTTATAAATTAGTTTCATTACTATTCCTTTATTTTTCATCATTTATCAAATTAAGCTAGAAATTTCACCTGGCTCATTTAAAATTGATACAGAGTTTTGTAGTTCAAGGACTTCCTTGAGATTCGATTTCTCTTATCAGCTAGAGTTGATATGAATATTTGGGAAAGTCCACTGAAATCCATCCTCTTTAGAGGTCCATAGTGTCTAAATAAAACATTAGAATGTTCATGAGCCTGGAACATCCAAAAGATATAAGCTCAGTATAAGTATATCACAAATAACAACATTTTGACTTTCCGAAAAGTAAGTATTTTCTCGAAAGATCTTTAATAGTAGCTGACAACATCTATATTATACTTATGATATTTATTTGGTATAATGTTGAAAGGAGGAAGTAAAATGAAAAAATTAATCGAATTAATATTGGTATCTATATCTTCATTTTTGCTAATGGCTTGTTCTAAGCAATCAAATATCTCCTTAGATGGAGAATATTACTGGATAAACGAAAATAGAAATGAAGTAGCTTTTGTTATATCTGGTGATACGGGAACTATTAAACATGAAGAGGCCGAAGGTTTTACCATAGACAAAGAAAAATCGACCATTCAATTATTGGGAGAAAATATCATTAAACTGACAAAAAGTTATACTTTTAAAGATGATGTATTTACTGTAGATATTTCAGGCATGAGGCACGACTATTATAAAAAAGATAGCAAGGCTTATCAAGAAGCTTTAAAAAAGTATGGTTATCAATAATACCCTCGAGAATTAGTGGAAACTTTACTTAATTCATAAGAACACTACTTTTGAGTGTTCTTTTTTGTATCCGTAAAACATTTTAAAATACTTGTTTATAATCTGTATATACCGTTCAGAGTTATTTTTTATCATTTGAGAATTATTAGAGTAATCATATAATTTCTTTTGATATGATATAACCATGAAAAATATAAAAGAAAATAACATCCAAAGAGCATTATGGCATATCAAACGCCATTGTTACCAAATAGAAAACAACCACACTAACAGCGATATAACAACTGAACTATTCCATTTAAAAGCAAGTGTTGAAATTTTAATTCGAATTTGGAATGATGAAAAACCCTATCCAAATCTGGATAGGGACTAAGTGTTTTGAAACCTTGTTGAAATTTATTTTGGGTCAGATTCTAATTTTTTATAAAACTTGGTTGCATAGCTCAATGCCTCATAAAGTTTCAAAAAGTTGTACTCTCATCGAGACGATTCAAACAGCATATAAATATGCCATAGGATTGAAAGAAGTTACAAGTCACTCCTGGAAATTTCTATATCTCTTTATATTTCCGAAAAACAGTTATTTCGAAGCAGATAACATTGTTATTTCATACCCAAGATTTCTTCTATTCGTTCGTAGAATGAATTCGCTAAATATCTTCCTCTATTTTCAATATCTGAAACACCAAATCCATTCTTATTCCATTCCATCATATTGTTTCTACGATATGCAGTTCCGTGTTTTCTCTCTTTTTTAATCAGAAACTCTTTCATTTGGGGATAGGAGGATTTTTTATATTCAGATAGCTTTTCATCAACATCTATATCTCCCAAATCGTTATTTATTTGTTTTTCCAGCACTACAAGATTACCAATTAAATATTCATGGGAACTCGCGCTAATTGCATGCAGTTTTGCTCTTATATGTTCTATCGAATACTCATCATCATCCTTAGTTCGATATTCAACACCAGCTCCATGATTAGTTGTATCTAACCAGTTATTCAGAGTATATATTGCATATCTAGAAAGCATTTGTTCATGACTTATACCTTCCCATTCCCATCTACCACTATCATCAAACCTCAAGACTGAAAAGTCATCGATGAAGTCAGGTAAGTCAGGCAAAAGTTCTACCATTTTTTGGGTTACTTTTGCAATTTCAACAATTACTTCATTGCCATTCATTCGATTACCAGCTACTTCACTAAGTAAATTTTTGGCGAAATCATAGTATATATCATCTAGTTCTGAGAAATCGGATTGAGAAGATATCGCCCTACAAAATTCATACACCGTTAATTGTTCGTAAAAATCAATTCTTCTTTTTGATGGTAATACTGTATCTTCTAACGCTATTAGTACCATCCAAAGTTGCTCCGATTGAGAAATTTTCAATAGCCATTTCAAATTTCGTCCAATTCTATTATCGGTCCCTGTGCTATTGTTTTTTAAATCTAAGATTTGTTGAGAAGAAGCTAAAACTGACTCTAAAAACGATAAATAGTCATCTGAAATTAATTTTTGTTGAAAAGACGAGTATAAGGTTTCGTTATTTAAATCGTAGTGAACTTCCCACCATTTTTCCAAAAACTGATCTATAGTTGTATTCAAATCCTTTGTAGTTAAAAAAAGTGCCTTCCACTTTTCTAATACCTCATCATTTCCTGTTGGTGCCATTCTTCTTTTTGTAGCATAGAACAACTTATGCTTAATCAAATCCACCTGACCTAAAGGTAGGCCTCGTGTATTTAAACGTCCAAAAAGTAAGTTGCTTTCAAGTTCGTCATCCACAATCACAATAGAAAGTTTTGTTTTTTGAATATGTTGTAATAACTGGTTTGCATCTAAGCCTTCTTCTCTAATACATTCTTCAAAAAATTCTATTGCTTGATTAAACGCATGGCGTTTCTCATCCTGTCTTAAACGAAGTTTTGAAGCTATTTTCAACCACAACTCATTATTATCACCTTTAAATTTTAACGGTAAAAAGCCATTTGGCTTATTGATCTCTCCAACAGATAAGATTAGCAACAACAGTGTTATTAATCGTTGTTGCCCATCTACAATTTCAAATTCCCTGTTCGCATCATTTTTAAAAACAATAATATTTCCCCAATAATCCGTATCCATATCAGGCTTATTCAACGAATGAATAAGGTCATCAAAAGTCTCTCTCCACTGCTCTTCTCTCCAAGAGTATTCTCTCTGGTACAAAGGGATAGAAAATTGATAAGTTTCTCCGTCAATAATTAAAAAATTTGAAAAAATATTTTCAATAGTACTTTCACTTGAAATACTGATATACATTAGCTCATCCCTATTTTTTTTATTACTTTATTTTCCATACGTTTCATATACTGTTCCATATAGTCATAGTCTGGTTGACCATTTATACCAACTGGAAGTTGTATTTTTTCTCTCTGTATTCTTTCATCATTTATTTCACGATTGAATGAATACTTTTCACCAATTTTTGACATACGACTAGCAATAAAGAGATATTGCTGCTTGGTCAATTTGGAATTTACCAAAGCTGTAACGTGATCAGAGGCTATAAACTGATAATCATGATAAAATACACTTCCAACGCTTCCACTATTAGCAATTGTTAAACAATTCCTAAATTTTCTAACCCCTTTTTGATTTCCTAAGAAACCGTCGCACCCATTATTCATTTTTGTTGAACTTATATAAGGAATGTTACCTGAAATATGATCAGATTTTTTCAAGCGTTTACCTCGTTTAATAGTTTCAAATATATCTGTCAAGAAATACTCTTTCCACTTAACTTCGTCTAATTCTCTAAAATCTGTTATTTTATTTGGTCTAGGAAGTCGATAGGTAGCCTTGATTTTATTTTATTTAATTTAATTTGAACATATTCTTCCATAAATGCCCAATCAGGCGTCCCGTAATTTGTAACAGGAAGCATAATTTTCTGCCTTTTAAAATTTCCTAGTCTATACTGTTTTCCATAACTAAATTGATTTGCATTATCAAAAACTGAAGTAATAAATAATTTACAGTTTTCTGAAATATCATCATTAATTAACACTAGAATATTATCATCTGCACTATAGGAATAATTACGGTAAAATGCATTTGCAAACATATCAATCGTGATTGTGTTTTTAGGAAAAATTTCCTGCTCACTATTTGCAATAAAACTAGCAATTCCACTGTTATGAAAACCTGCTGTTATAAATGGGCGCATCCCTGCAATACGACTACTTTCGACAAGACGTTTGCCACGTTTTACTTGGAATAACTCTGCGAGTCTAAACTCTTTCCATTTTCTATTCTTCATCCTGTACCTCTTCAAATAAATAGCCTCTACCATGGGTATACATATCAAATTGGAAACTCAGATAATCTGCAACAGTCTTTTCAAAATCAGCATCACTTGGCGGTTCATCATTAAAGTAGTAAAAACTGTGTAACCACTCATCCTCTGCTTGGATTGTCGATTTCACCATAAACTTTGTCGTGTAATTCTCTTCATTTCCATTAATAACATCAAATAAGTAACGTCTGTTTTTCTTTGCTGTACCATCATCAATCAAACCAATATGTTTTCTTACAACAAAACCATCTTCCTCAAAATTAATAAATTTAACTTTTTTTCTTTCGATATCATGAGGTTTCCCTGCCTCGAAAACCGCGATAACAGGATTAGTCCCCACGCCATAGAAGGTATCTTTATTTACAGTAATTACCATATCTAAAGTATGTTTTTCAAGAATTTTTTTCTTGTATTCTTTTTCTTCCTTAGATTTACCAACCATCGTTGATTGGGGGACAATCACCGCTAATTTCCCCCCAGTCACCAGCATATCCAAAGCATGACGAATAAAATTGATTTCTGTTAGAGTTTTGTCTGTTTTCCCTTGAGAATATGGTGGATTAAATAAAATTTTATTTACTTTCTGCTTCTGTGTATCTTCACCAGCAACAGAAAACATATCATTTAACTGTAGATTACTTTTACCATCGCCTCGTAAAATCATGTTCGTTGTTGCTACAGTGAACATCTTCTCCTGTAACTCTATCCCCAGTAGCTGATGCTGCTTAATATGCTTTATTTCATCCTTATTCTTCGCTAGTTTAGTCATTCTATTCATTGCAGAAATCAGAAAAGCGCCACTACCACAAGCAGGATCCAATACATAATCAGTCGGTAACACATCAATTAATTCCGTCATAAGAGTCGTAATATGGTGAGGCGTCAAAACAATTCCAAGACCATTCCCATCACTTCCACCATATTTCACAAACTCACCATAGAAATTACCCAAAATATCGTAATCTGTATTTTGTTTAAAGTGATGGATAACTTTATCTTGTAGTTTTTTAGTAAAATAATGAAGCGGTGTAACTCCTAATGTCTCGTTTTTTTCATTCAGTCGGACATTCGTTTCTAAAAACGAGAACTTATTGAGAAGAATAGTGACCTTGTCTTCCGGCATAACACCTTCAGATACAATGTAATCTTTAACTGCTTTTAGAATTCTCATTCCATCATTATCAATTACTGGTCTGGACGTATCCTCTCTACCATCAGTTTTTCTAGGATACTTATTACCTGTTAATTTTTTGATATCAAAATCTTCCTCATTAAGGGCTAGAAGAATAGCAGAAATTACTGTTGCTTTATTCTCACCTTCGAGCGAAGCGTAGTTTCGTAAATCTTCATGTAATTCTTTTGAAACATTTTGCAATTCAAAAATACGTTTTTGCTCAATAGAATATTCTTTAAGTACATTTACTGAATACCATTCATTTATATTGTCCGGGTGAAGTTCCTGAAGATCAATTAACTTCGGAAGTTTTTCTTCAGTAATTCCTTCTTCAGTTATAGAAACTAATACAGGTTGAATGCTATGAAATTCCTCATCCCCTGTAATACCTATTGCTATTACTTCATCAAAAGAGCTTGTCTTCGTTACGATATGGTTTGCATAGTGCACCGCACCATTTACAGCATATCCTGATAATGATGGAATATCTTTTGCAATAGAACCATCTGTAGTAAGATTGATAAGTTTATCATTGTCTCTTTTATCTTCTATAACAATAAGATAATCTGAAATTTGCATAACAAATTCAGGCTTTCCAATCCCAGATTTCCCTTGTTTGCTAGCTCCTTTTAGTGCTTTAGCAATTTCTGGATGAGAGGAACCTTGCTCATCATACCGGACACCAAATTTTTCTATCTCTCTTCTGACATATTGATCAGTTGCTGTTGCTTCGTTTGCCATATTTTTCACTTCCTTAAGTTTATCACTTTTTATTATATCAAATAAAGTTGCATATTGCTTGAGATTTTGCTATTCTCTCTATATATTATACGCTTTTTAGTAATTTATATAATTATTCTAAGGTTTAAAAAAAGCAGAATATCACTTTGAAAAAATTTTAACTAAGGGGGACATTAATAAATCTTTGTATTTATTTGTATTTATAAGGAGAACTAGTTAAATTCATTTACTCCACTTACCTCATTTCAATATCTCTTTAAATTAGCTTTAGCTATTTTTACCTATCTTTGATTTTTATATAATATATTTAATAGTTCTAAATTTGCCTTTTTTCTTGCTTCTGTTTCAGATAATTTTTCATTATCCCAAACATAGGCTAATGATTTCCCCTTGTTATAAACAAGCCACACTTTTAATCCCTTTTTAGCTCTAGTCTCATGCCAACAATTTTGATTTAATAATTCTGGTAATTCTTGACTAGTCACAAAATTTGTTTGTTTCATTTTCTTTTTTAAGCTTAATAACAGAGACGGTTGATACTTATTAAATTCTGCAATCAAAATTTCTTTTACTTGATGAAAATAGTGATGAAGAGAAGCATTCTGACCGTCTATATATTCTTCAACTGCTTGCTTAATGGCTGACTCATCATCTACTTCATAGTGCCTTAATAAGTCAATTAAACGAAAAGAAAGTGCCCGTTTTGAAACTGATCTTTTGAAAGGTATCACAGGAATAATAAATTTTAGACAACAGAACAATATCTGGTATAAGTATAATAGCTGAAAAAATGTTGGCTTCTCGTTCCAACTCTGATTCGTTATTATCCACAGATTCTGTAAAATAAGACCCCTCATGCTTTAAAATAAAATGTCCCAGCTCATGACATAAGGTGAAGTGGCGCTTAGTCACTGGATTGTCTTCTTCATAGGAAAAACTAATACCAAACTCATCAATAACTGTCAAACCTTCAATCTTATGATTTGAAAAGTGATGACTAATTACTTGGATATTATTATTACAAATGCAATGGTCAAAAAAGTAACGAAAGTGATAATGTAGGGTTGAAATTTCTTCTTCTTTCATAAAAGAATATAGGGCCTGTTTTGTTATTTCACTTACCCTTGAATACAATTCATCCAACGAACAGTACCTCCCTTAAGTCATAATTCGCAACAACTAAACCAAATAGGTTGAGTGTATTATATAAAAAAAGTGGACGACTGTCCACTAGTAAAATGTATCTGATTCATAAGTATCTAGATACGTTAAAGACTCCTCATTACTTTTCAACCCAACCAACATATCGTTTTCAAGTTTATATTCATCACTTGTTTTACTATTTGCTTCAATAAAGTAGTTTTTGTCTGTATAACTAATAAATTTTGTGACTTCTATATCTTTTTGAGTAATTGGATCCAAGATTTTAATGTTACGAAATATTGCATTTTCCTTTTTATATTTTTGTTTAAAATTATTATACTCTTTACTTCCAATCTTGATAAATTTTATATAACTCTTACTATTTCGTAAAGATTTTCTCTCACCTTTATTATCAAGTTCTAAAATTATTTGTTCACTATCAATTTTTATTATTTTCCCAACTTTTTCTTCATAATCATTCAGTACCTCCGATTTTTTATTTAAATAAAAAATTGTCTTATGATACATTAGTCTTCTACCATCTATATTCAATAAGGATTGTCTTACAATAATATCTTTTTTAGTATATTTATTTTTTATAATCATATTCCAATTTCCATTTAGTTCTACCTGGTTAGAAGGTGAACCAAGATACTTTTGAATAGACTGTCTATTATTTGGCAAATAAATTAAAAATACTGTAATTACCCACAATACTAGTAAGAAGAATAAGCGATATATGAGCTGTTGTACAATATCCAAAGGATTATTAACACACGTAGAAATCGGAATCATTTTTGCTATTATGTACATAATTGGAATCAAAAATATTAAATTAGATCTAATGAACGAAATTTGTTGTGCCCTATATTTCGATATTTTTATGTTTAATAAAACCTCCAAATTTTCAGGTGTTAACAAAAATATAAATAATGCACTAAATGCTGATATAATTGCTGATTCTTTGGGATCAATAAAATATAATATCGTTCCAAGTATAACTTCACAAAATGCAACAATTATGATAGGGAGTATATTTTCTGGTTTCGTACTTTTCATTAGATAAGCTTCCAACATGGGCATAATAAATATCAGGGGTACTATAAAAATAATTAAATAGATAAGATCAGAAATATTAAAATTCAGATTGTTGTGATCCATAAGAAAAAGTACTAATTCAGTTAAAATTAGAAAGTCTATAAAACCTAAAAAAACTGTTATTGTTAAATTTGCTATTTTTACAATAATTTTTTTCCTTAGTGAAAGATAAATAAAACAGATTAGCTTTAAAATAATAAAGATAGAAATAATAAAATAGGCTACTTCTACACTCTCTATATTAAAAAAACAATAAATAATTCCTACAATAAAAAAAAGTATAAAATGAATTATTAAAATTGGTACATTATCTTTTTGTTGAATTATCTTTTTCAGCACTACAAAAGCTCCCTTTAATTAAATACAAATACAATACTTAAAGTATAAACTGTTTAATACTTACCAACTTCGTTCTATTCTTTACTTTTCAAACGCTTTCTTCCTAATTTCCATAAATTCAATCAACTCTTTCTTAAAAATTTCCTTTTCCTCATCAGTCAAGCCTTTTGAGTTCATACGGAAAAGCAATTCAATATTATCTAATTCATCTGATTTTTCTTCTGAGTTCCCAACTAAATAATCAACGGACACATTTAAAACTTGTGCAATCTTAACAAGATTTTCTTGTGTTGGTTTTTTTGCTCCACGTTCCCATGAAGCATATGCTTGTTGGGAAATATCTATTTTTTCAGCTATTTGAGTCTGTGTTAGTTTAACTTGTTTCCTTAGTGTTTTCAATCGTTCTGCGAATTCCATATGTGACCTCAAAAAAATATTTTAAAATTTTGCAGAAAACCGTTGACATTTACAACTAATAGTTGTATAACAATTGAAAATAATAACCTTATCTTCAAGGCTAAATCACGATCATTGACAATTAAATAAAAAGTGCGTCTGACAACCAGAAGATTGATTGCCAAAACTACACTAAACTTCGTACCTTTATTGTAAACGTTTTGGAAAGAAAAGTCAAGTCTGTTTGATGGTTGAAGTGAAGATTTAAAACATTATTTGTGGACTTCAACGCATTTCGGACTTTCGCACTTTTCCGAATAGTAAAGTGAACTGGCTTCGCCAAAGGGCGTAAGAGAACCCAATGGGTATGATAATGACTACCTATTGTGATTGGCTGGGAAAGCGATGGTAATTCATGCAATGCACCTTGCTAAACTTTGCCACCGTGAAGGAGGAATCCTTCAACCAAATAACTTTTCTTTACTGCTGTCTATCTACCTTGATAGACTCACTCTCAAGCTACTAAGTCTTCTGTTTTCTTAGTAGCTTTTTTACATTTATAATAAAGGATAAAACTATGACAAACTTTTTTCGCACTACAATGTAAACGACTTTACGATAATTACACATTTACATATAGAATATTCAGTTCATCTGATAAGCTAACCGCACAGTTATACACTCAATCTTTGAATGATTTAGAGTCTTTAGCAAAGAAATCACTTGTTACAGGATTTTCTCATTCCGAAGTGGCATTCTATACTAGAATGTTTAAACGTAAACTCTCTACTCACTACTACTCAAGAGTGAAGCTACCAGCTTAACTCTTTTTATTTTACAATCAGAAAGGAAACAACTTATGATCCCAGAAACTTCAAAAATGAAACCAGAATTTATCGGCCCAGCTTACTATGAGAAATTAGGAAACGCTCCTCGTTATGTCTTTGGTAAAGAAGGAAAGTACCAAAGACATATTCTAAATAGTGAAACTCATGGTGCCTTCCACGTTATTACACCTGCTTCTACCACTGTCTTTCCAGAAGATGCTCTTGTTGAAGCAGTTAATCCTATTTTCTTATCGGATACTTCGCTGAATGGAAATTCTGTCGCACCTGCTCTCAACGTTTTTGCTGAGAAGCTAGTACTCAAGAAATAATAAAATAGCTAAAACTGGATTAAACTATGGAATCTATAAAGCACTAACGCATAGTGAAACGATTACAACAAAGACTTATGTCAACACTTCTAATGTAGTTCCTATGACAGTAGGTGAATTTGCTTTAAAGTCTCTAAAACAATAAGGTAAACTTTGAGGTGAACTTTTTCAAAAAACATAAAAAAAGCACCCATGAGGTAAACTCTTGAGTGCTTTGAAACGTTGATATAATCGTATTGATTAACGTTTTGAGGCAACTGACTTCGTCATGTTGCAGCCACATTTGTAAGCGACTAAAGTCGCAACAACTGTGTCAATTGCACCAATTTAGTAAGAAAGTACAAAAAGAACACCTCGAAAGGTGCTCTTTGTAAGTATAGTAATTCTTTCGAATTAACGTTTACTAAATTGTGATGCTTTACGAGCTTTCTTAAGACCTGGTTTTTTCTACATCATGATATTTATGGTAAATTATCACTAAAATCAAGTGCTTTCGAGAGATAAATCCTTAATTTTTACATATATAATCCTTTTAAAAATCGAGAGGTTATCAAAGGGTTATCACTTTTTTAGTTTTCGGAGCTCATGTAGTTGAGAAATAACGATTTATTTTTCTTCGTTTTTCTTCGTTTTTCTTCGTTTCATTAATTAAAGGTGAAATGATGTATAATACAAATCACATTCCCATACAAACAAATAAATTGCAAAACTATAAAGCGAATGAATTTCATGAATTTAAAAGTAAGATTACTTTATAAATTCATTAATTAGTAACTATGTTTTCTTCGTTTTTCTTCGTTTTTCTTCGTTTTTATTTCATTTCTAATTTATAGTATTGACTGCGATCTTTCGTACTTGTCCCATACCATGTTAAAATGCCTTTTGCTCTCAACGTTTTCAATAATTTCGACGAGTAAGAAACACTCCTACCTAAGAACTCTGCTACTTTTTTAGTTGTCATAGGTTCTGCTGTATTGTACATATACTGTATCAATAGTTTTTCATCAACACTTAAATCACTATAATCTCTAAGTTTACTTTCCAAAGAATCACGTGTTCTCAATGTTCTACTTGTAATACTGTTTTCTAAAGTTAAAACTACCTTGTTTCCTGGTTCAGAGTAACACGGTTCATGGAGAAAAGCAGATTCCATTTCAGAATAGATTCGTTTTACTCCCTCATTCATTTCTCGGACCCATCCAAATTCAGTTAAGGTACGAGCTATACGCGGATTTCTAGAAAAACGTTCATGTCTTATATTCTCAACAGTTACAATATTCGGTAGTTTTCCTGGGCTATGAATCTCTAGACGATTATCAAACATCAATACCCTGATATGATCTCCGTATACTGAATAATTCCTGTGGGTTACTGCATTTACAATTCCTTCAAACCAAGCAAATTCAGGATATTCTGGAAGTATCTGAAATCTACCATCACTATCTAGATACTGAAACTCTCGTAGCTGGGTTCGAATAAAATCTCTAACTTTAACAATTAATTTAGGCAATGCATCATCAAATGTTACTTCCTTAATAACATTAAATTCACTTCCTGTACCTACATCTACCCCATCAAATCGTTGAAAACGAACACGTGCTTGAGGGAAAAATGCTGAAGGATACTTACCAAAGATAAGAATAGCCGCCTTTGTTAATTTACCATTGATAAGAAACCTTCTTGCCTTTAATATCTCCTCAGTTGAACGTTCTGAAATATCAAAATGGTCCTTAAAATCCTGAACCAATAGTTCATCAATATCATCTAATGTGGCATCTTCAATGATTTCATCTTCAAAGAAACGCTGTCCCTTATCATAACTAAGTTGTATACGTTGCTCATAACTCAACTTGACTGATTCGTCTCCCTGTCGTAGATAAACTTCATCATTTGGAGCGGCAATCACTCGATTCGATGATAATTCAACTGAGATAAGCAAAATCAGGTCGTCTTCTCCCTTATGATTGATCACAGGTATTTCCTCAAAAGATAAATCCAACGGTGTATCCCGCATCTCTCGGTCTATCTTTTTGAAATCATCAATCGGATAGGCTTTCCCATCCTTAAAACCAGTGATAATATTATGCTGCTTTTCATCTTCAATCCCGATAATCAACTGACCTCCGTCAGCATTAGCAAAGGCAATCAAGTGCTTAAGTAGTTCTTGTGGCTTCTTTCGTGCGGATTTCCGATCCAAATATTGATTTTCCGGCGAGAATTGCCAGTAATTAAAGTCATATTTCATTTATTTTCTCCTAATTTTTGGTTAAATAATAATGATTATTCTGCATTCCTTACTGAATCTGTTTTTCTTAAGATAATAGGCTAGGTGTTTCATTATGATGAGGGCGAGCACACTTTTCAACCTTAATATATAAATCCTTTAGAAGATTGATACTTATCAATACTGCTTCATCAGCATTTAATTTTTTTTATTTAGTTGTTGATTTAATATTTTCTAAAATAATATCTTTAACAATTTTCAGATCCGCTTCAATTTTCTTAATATCCGTTCTTATATAATTAATCAATTCTTTACTAGATACATGTTTTTTTATATGAGCATAATCATAATAATCTTTTTTACCATATGTTTTCCATTTTTTTCTTGAAGATGATTTTTCTAAAATTGGATTATCCTCTAGATTGAAATTATACAAACAAGTTTTCTCTTTTATACTATCACATATTCTTTCTAAATCACCTAATTTTGCTTTATCTTCAAGAGAAAAATTAACCTTATGTCTATACTGTTTTCCTTGTATCTGAATATCAAATGATGACGTAGTACCTTCGATAGGAAGATAAATCCCAAAATGATGAGCTCCTCTTATCCTACCAGAGTATGTTTTATATTCTAAATCAGAAATCTTATTCTCTAAATTCGCATAATGAATCTTCTCGACAACAGACCTTAATCTCATACCTTCAAGTACTTTATTATTACACTCTTCTAAAAAGTATGATTCGCCATAACTTATCTTTTCAATAAACTCTTTCACATTCTTCATATATTCAACATAATCTGTTAAGAATAATCTAAAAGTCTCATCTACTTTATCAAGTAAATCACTATAATATTCAATTAGCTCACCATAACTTCTTCTAAACCAACTATCAGGTAGTTCAAATTCAGGTTTAACTAAACTAAGAAGTATCCCTTTAGCATTAGAATCTTTTTCAGAATAACGAATTAATTGACTTTTGTCTGGTAAAGACTTAACCTTATTTTCTATAAAAATAACATGAGTCCTTCTATCCTCATCAATAACCTCGATAGTTAAATCAATCGAATTTTTTTCTCTGTAAACCTTTAAATCTGTATATTTTTTATTAATATCAATAACATTACTAAAAAACTTATGATTAATAAATTCAGACTTCTCCAGAACAACAGCAAATAGATTGCTATGATATAATTCTAAATTACTTAGTGACAGTTGATAATTCAGTGTATTTTCTATTTTATTCCTAAGTGTTAGTAACTCATTATAATTTTCCATTTAACAACTCCTTTACTATGATAATTAATGTAATGTACTTGTTTTTATTATATCATAAGATAAATTAATCAGTTTATTGAAAATTAAATTTAAATAAAAGAAGACAAATACACTTTAGACAACGTATTCATCTCCTTATTAAAACTTCGAATTTAGGTAAACTATTTATTAAATCAATCGTTTGGATAGATATATTAATAATTCTCAATAGCAAATTGAAGATATACTTTTCATCATCACTATAATCATTTGGATCATCAGTGATTCCAGATTTTTTATCAGTTTTAACTTGATACTGATCTATAATCCATCCAATAGCAGAGTACCCATTTACAACATATTCATAGGCTTTTTCAGGAATATTACTAATTCTGATATAAATTACATAACCTATACCATCCATTTCTTAAAATCCTTCAGATATCTTGATTTTATTATTAACTTTTCTTAAAGGTAAAACAAGACCCACATATATCCCATTTTAATCAATAGAAAATATATACAGAAAATCAATGAAATTCTATTTTTTGCCACAGTATAATAAGGTTAACTAGTCTTGTAAAAATTATTTTATCGTCATATCTGAGAATTAATCAGCTATTTCATAAAAATCATCAATCTTTGGCTGAGACACATTTGTCACAATCATAAATAGCATATAGTTCTTGACATATAGTATAATATATGAAAAAATACTTACTGGAGGTTGATAATATGACTGAAAAAATCAAAAACTGGGTTAATATTTGCGTTTTGAAAAATCAAGAAATTTTATTACTTAATAGACAGCACGATAATTTTCCTGGCTGGATTCCACCAGGGGGAAAAGTTGAATTCCCTGAAAGTTTTTTTGAAGCTGCACTACGGGAGCTTAAGGAAGAAACTGGACTCACTGCATTAAATCTTGAATTAAAGGGAATTTCAGGCTTTACTAATTCAATTGGTAATGAGAGATTTGTCTTCTATGACTTTTTATGTACTCAGTTTACTGGTGAACTAAGCACATCTGATGAAGGTGAGCCAAAATGGTGGAATCTAAAAGATATTGATAAAATACCAATGCAAGATGATATAAGAAAAAGGATACCGCTTTATTTAAGAAAAGGAAGCTTTGAAAGTATTAACTACTGGGATAATAATAAGAAATGCATTAGTGAAAACAAAACAATTTTATTTGACTAATATTCTCTACGGTATAATCAAATACAAAAGTCTCAATCCATTAGTAATTTTTGTATACTTTAGTACTCAATTTTATTGGTACTGAAGTATCGTTCAATTGATAACTTTTTCTCCCCTTTTCCTTTAGCCCAGTTCAACAACACTAATATAATTTTCGTTTCTCATATTTATAACTAATTAGTGTGTGTACATATATTCATAAAATATCATTAATGTACTCTTACTTTTCAGCAATTCTAATTTTTCCAAATTAGAAGCTTTCAAAAAGTTCAGCATTTATTTTATAATGATAAATTGTAAAATATAGTGCAACAAAAACTCATAGCGTTTCATGAGCCTACTGAAAAAGTCATCAAATTGATGGCTTTTTTGTTATACTAGAGATGAGGTGAAATAATGCTTGATAATCAGTTAAGTATGGATGTCAGTCCTTATTCTAGTTTGTATGATATCGTTGTTCCTAAAACCCACTTTTTACGTCAGCTAACTGAACTCTGTGATTTTAGATTTATCTATGATGAACTAGAAAAGAATTATCGTCCCGATTTTGGGCGTAAAGCTTATTTACCGATTATGATGTTCAAATATCTCTTGTTAAAAGATATTTATAAGTTATCAGATGTCGATGTGGTGGGACGTTCCTTGTCAGATATGGACTTTAAATTTTTTCTTGGTCTAGCTCCTGAGGATTCTGTTATCGAGCCATCCTCTCTGACAAAATTTAGAAAGCTAAGAATTAAAGATGACAAACTGCTTGATGTATTGATTCAGAAGTCTGTTCAAATTGCACTCGAACATAACTTGATTAAGAGTAAAATCCTCATTGTGGATGCCACTCACACCAAATCTCATTATAATCATAAGAAGCCCCAAGAAATTCTTAGGGAGCGTTCAAAAGCTTTACGTAAAACGATTTATCAACATTCAGAAGATATCAAAATAGAATTTCCAAAGAAACCTCAGGAAGATAACCTCGAAGCAGAGTTGACCTATACAGAGGAGTTAATGGCTGTGGTTGAAAAACACAAGGAGCTCTTAGCTCTACCAGCTGTTTCTCAAAAGTTCAATTACCGAAAAGAAGCTGTCGATGATGACTTAGAACACTTGGAAGCGTCTGTCAAGGAGGAAGCTAGACTTGGACATAAGACAGCCGACAGCTCTTTCTATGGATATAAAAGTCATATCGCTATGACGGATGAACGGATTATTACTGCTTGTGTGGTCACTTCTGACGAACAAAGTGATGGGAAATATTTACCTGAGTTATATGCCAAAACAAAGGAAAATAGTCTGGACATCGAGACTATTATTGGTGATGCAGCTTATTCGGGAAAGAACAACATTCAACTAACTCGCAAAGAAAAGATTCATTTGGTGTCAAAACTGAACCCTTCTGTTTTTCAATAGGTTACCGTAAAGAAGAGGATGCGTTTGAATTTAATAAAGACGCAGGGCTATTTGTCTGTCCAGAAGGACACATGGCTGTTCGCAAAGCAAGGACAGGGAAAAAATATCAAAATAAGAATCAAGTTGTCACTCATTACTTTGACATTGAAAAGTGCAAGAATTGTCTTTCCAAGGAAGGGTGTTATCAGGGAGGAGCAAAGTTTAAAATTTATTCATTAGCTATTAAGAGTAACGACCATCTTTTCCAGAAGAAATTTCAGGAAACATCTTATTTTAAAGAAATGGCCAGACATCGCTATAAAATCGAAGCGAAGAATGCCGAACTAAAACAGAGACATGGCTTTGATGTCGCGAGAGCATCGAGTCTTTTTAGCATGGAGTTACAGGCAGCCACAACCATCTTCGTGGTCAATATAAAACGAATTATGACCTTAATAAATACAAAATAACCGAGGAATTCGCTCAAATTGATGAAAGATTCCTCGATTTTCCTTTCATTAAAAGTAAGCTCCTTATTTTTTCAGTGGGCTCGTCCTTCTACAACTGTATTATCCTCAACTTTTTACCTAAAAGCTCTGATAGAGGCTGGGCAAAAACTCAACTTAAGGAGAAAATAAAGCAAATTTTCTAACAATAAAACGCATAATATCAAGGATTTAACACTTGATACTATGCGTTTTCTAATTTTAAAGACTTTTTGCCCAGTCTTACCAAAACTAGAATGGCCTTTGAAAAGTTGCCATTCATTAAACCAAATAAGTTCATCTGTAACAGGATGACGTTGAGTTAAGGTATTTCCTCTAACTATATTTTTATGAATAAGATAATATGCAGATTTATAGATGTCACTTCTACTAGTTAGCTTAGTACTAAAAATTTGTTCGTACCAATCTAAATAATAAAGAAACATACGTGAACGTGCTACTTCTAAATTATCTTCGAGAAATTCTATCCCATATATAGATGATAATGCAATCAATGATTTTGTCTTCCAACTTCTTTCATCATATTGCATGATAACAGCAGATAATTTTCTTTCTAAAATAGCTTGCAAAAATTTCCCATCTCCTGCAGAAGGTTCTAAAAATGTTGCAGAAATATCTTCACAAGTCTCTTTAATACCTGGAGTATCTAATATTTTCTGTACCATCCAGAATGGCATAAAAACCTCTCCATGCTTTTGAACACGCTTTTTTGATTTGATTAAATTCTCTTTCAAAGTCTACTCCTTAAAAACGTTTATCTTTTAAGATTATACCATTTTTTAATCTTATATCTAACTATTTCTAAAGGGGGTTGGGAATTCCCCCAAAAATTAAATCACCAAAAAAGTACATACACTATGTGTATACAAATTTTGGGGATGATTTTAGGAGTGTGTGTATACAGACTCTGAGCTCGCAAAGTCATATTATGAAAAATTTTTCCTTCTCGATAAAATAATCCCAAAAATCAATTTGACTGTCATTTGTGTGTACAAATATTTTAAAAAGATATATAAAAAACGCTGCAAAATTTTTAACAGCGTTTCCTTATTTTAAAATTCTCATATGTCTTTCTTTTTTATGGTTAGCATCGTAGTATTCCAGCATCGCATGATACAAACGAGCCTTCGTTTTATCTTGTTGTTTAATTCCATGAAGAAATAATTCTGCTCGCTTTAATTTCAGTATGTATTCGCATATCTGATCAAAATCCTTGTCCATATTACTTTTGAAAATAAACATCTTTTTCCTCCATCACATCAACTATTTTTTGCATCAAAATAGACATATCCATTTTATTCTCATAGCTTATTCTCCCAACTACAGTTGCAAGACGGGCTATAGAATTGATATTCTTTCCGACTTGTTCCAACTCTTCTGTTAAAGGAACTAAACTTTCAGAGGTTATCAGAAGGTTATCACAAAGCTATACGAGCTTAAAAATCGACAAAAAAGAGTTTGGGACAAAAAGATTTTTATTTTAGGAATTCTTTATTATAAATTTTAAAAATCGATAGATTAGACAAAAAAAGCGAACAAGACAGAATTCTGAGTGTCAGATAACTCGTTTTGTTCGCTTTTTATATTTAAGGTTAGACTTTTGTCCCAGACTCTTTGAAACATTGATATAATCGTATTGATTAACGTTTTGAGGCAACTGACCTCGTCAGGTTGCAGTCACATTTGTAAGTGACTAAAGTCGCAACAACTGTGTCAGTTGCACCAATTTAGTAAGAAAGTACAAAAAAGAACACCCCGAAAGGTGCTCTTTGTAAGTATAGTAATTCTTTCGAATTAACGTTTACTAAATTGTGATGCTTTACGAGCTTTCTTAAGACCTGGTTTTTTACGTTCAACTTTACGTGAGTCACGTGTAAGAAGTCCTGCGCGTTTCAATGAAT
>CAURTW010000002.1:0-46122 GCA_963527705.1 uncultured Streptococcus sp. | reverse complement strand
GCAAAATTTTGGAATCGTTCCTTAAAATTCGTATAGTGCTGTTGCGCTAAAACCGTCGTTGGAACTAGAACGACCACCTGTTTGTGATCATTGACTGCCTTAAAAGCAGCACGCATTGCTACTTCAGTCTTCCCAAAACCAACATCTCCAACCAAAAGTCGATCCATGGGGTGAGAATCCTGCATATCTCTCTTGATTTCCTCAATACTACGAAGTTGATCATCCGTTTCAACATAAGGGAAGGCATCATCAAAAGCATGTTGATCCTCATCATCAGCTGAGAAAGCAAAACCCTTCAACTGACTGCGCTCAGAATAAAGTTTGATTAAATCGTCAGCTATATCCTCTACCTGGTTCTTAACTTTTTGCTTGGCCTTTTTGAAATGACCGTCATTTAATTTATTGAGTTTAGGAGGTTTCCCATCACTTGAAACATATTTGGACAGTAACTGAACCTGCTCTACTGGGATGGAGATTTGGTCACCATTTTGATACTGTACACTGACATAATCACGGTGAATGCCTTGGATTTCAATTGTTTCGATTCCTAGATATTGACCAATTCCATGGATATGGTGAACAACATAATCCCCTTTTTCAAGTTCATTATAATCTTTTAATCGCTCTGCGTTTGAAGCATGTTGTCTTCGAAAACGATGTTTTAATTTCTTTTGAAAAATCTCATGTTCAGTAATCAAGAGAATTTTTTCATCTACAAAATGAAAACCATGTCTTAGATTACCCTCAATCAAGTTTACAGATTCTTTACAGATACTTGACTTATCTTTGGAATCCAATTTGATCTGATATTCCTCTAAAACATCCTCCAATGTTTTACTTCCCATTGAATTGCTAGACTGCAGGATAATAGTATAATCCATTTTTTTGTATCGCTCAATTTCTTCTTTTAGAAAAGAAAATTGATTGAAAAACTCCTGCATAGGATATTGATTAAATTGATAAATTTGGTCAAACTTGAGATTGCCTAACCCCTTTTGCAGATTAGAGAAAAAGGTAACCGGACTCTGTTTTTTATAGATTTGCTCTGTATCTGCAAAATACTGCATCTCAGAAAATGCTTTACTGTTCTGTAATTCTTCTGTAAAGTATTGTGCTAACTCCCTTTCAAAGACTTCATACTGATTCATCAATTTCTGATAATCATCAAAGAATATTGGGGTAACTTTTTCAATATAGTCAAAAACAGTCCATGTCTTGTCATAACACAAAGATAAAAATTTCCGTGAATCAGAATGAATTTGTTTTTGGTGAAAACTTGAAAGAATTTCTTCTAAGTATGATTTTAAAATAGGTGATAACGTTTTTGAAATTTGTTTTTCTAAAGCTGACTGTCCTCGTTGATAATCCTTTTCTCTCAAAAGTATGTCGCTAGCTGGAAAGATTGTAAGTTCTGTCTGATTTTCTTTCGATAATTGTGTTTCGACTTCAAATGACCTAATACCATCGACTTCGTCACCAAAAAACTCAATTCGGTAAGGTTCTAACTGGGATATTTCAAAAATATCTAAAATATCTCCTCGCAGACTAAATTCGCCCTGAGTTTGTACTTGTGTAACTTTTCGATAGCCTATCTCTTTTAACTGATGGATAAATGCGTGTTGGTCATATTCTTCACCAACTGTTATTTTTACAATACTATCTTTAAATCCATTGGGAGACGGTAAAATCAATCGACTTGCTGCGATATTACAAACTAAAATCCCTTTCTTAGATGAATCAGTCAAAAAACGCAAGGCTTCAACCCGTGAAATGATTTTTTCTTGTGAAGACATCAAAAACTCAACCATAGGGGAGTCATCTACCAAAAATGGATAGACAAGTTCCTCACCCAAGACAGATATAAGATCGCTAACAAGTCCTTCTGCTTCTCCATAAGTTGACGTCAGTAACACAATCTTATCTTCTTTTTCTAAACTGCTTGCAATTGCAAGAGCCTTAGTAGACGTTGATAAACCTAGTATTAGTTGTCTTTTTTTATCTGTCAGATTTTGATGCCATTTTTTTATCTGATCATTTTTTGAGAATAAATCTAATAAAGTCACCATTTAGCCATTATACCTCTGCATCGTTTTCTCAAAGTTTTTTTCTTGTAAATAGTAATTTACAGCATCGTCAACCTTGTCAATTGACTGTAAAATACCTACATAGTTTTCCTGATCAAACTTACTTAAAACATGGTGAACAACTGACATGCCATTTTTAGGTCTTCCGATTCCAATTTTAACACGATTAAAGGTTTGGGTTCCAATATGTTGAATAATAGACTTGATACCATTATGACCACCTGCTGAACCTTTTGCTCTTAAACGAATTTTCCCAACTTCCATGTCAAGGTCATCGTAAATGATGAGTAAATCTTCAATATCCAAACCATAATAAGTCAATAAAGCATGAACCGCTTTTCCACTTTCATTCATAAATGTCGTTGGTTTGACCAGATAAATTTTTTCTCCATTTAGGAAAAAGGATGCTAGGTCAGCTTGAAATATCTTATCGTGTGTAAAAGTGACATTCTGTTTCTTCGCTAGTTGGTCAATCAACATAAATCCAACATTGTGTTTGGTCTCAAAATATTTATCTCCTGGATTTCCTAATCCTACAAGTAATTTGGTCATTTATTTTTCCTTTCAAAAGCCAAAAGGGTTGGAATTTTTTTCCAACCTAATTGACACTATTTATTAAATGTTATTAAACGTTAAAGCGGAATTCCATGATATCGCCATCTTGAACGATATATTCTTTTCCTTCTTCACGCAAGCGTCCAGCTTCTTTTACAGCCTTTTCAGATCCATATTTCACTAGATCCTCATATGACATAGTTACTGCACGAATAAATCCTTTTTCAAAGTCTGAGTGGATAATACCAGCTGCTTGAGGAGCCTTCATACCACGTTTAAAGGTCCAAGCGCGAACTTCTTTTTCACCAGCTGTGAAGTAAGTTCCCAATCCAAGTAAGTGGTAAGCTGCACGAGTCAACTTGTCAACGCCTGACTCTGTCAAACCAAGTGCTTCAAGAAACTCTTGCTTATCTTCTTCGTCTAACTCAGAAATTTCTTCCTCAGCACGCGCAGAAATAACGACTACTTCAGCATTTTCTGTCTCTGCGAATTCACGAATTTGTTTAACATAGTCGATAGAGTCAGGTTCTGAAACAACATCCTCATCCACATTGGCAACATAGAGCACTGGTTTAGTCGTCAAAAGGAAGAGACCTTTGACAACTTTTTGTTCTTCATCTGTAAATTCAATAGTTCGAGCTGATTTTCCATCTTCTAGGACTGGTTTAATCTTTTGAAGAACATTAAACTCAGCTACTGATTCTTTATCTTTTTGCGTACGTGCCATCTTTTCTACACGCGCATAACGCTTATTAACTGATTCTAAGTCAGCAAGAATCAACTCCAGGTTAATAGTATCAATATCCGCAAGTGGATCTACAAAGGCGTCTTCACGTCCTTGCTCGCGCATCACATTTTCATCATCAAAAGCACGAACTACGTGAACAATCGCGTCTACTTCACGGATATTAGCCAAGAATTTATTCCCTAGCCCTTCTCCTTTTGAAGCTCCTTTTACAATTCCTGCGATATCTGTAAATTCAAATGTTGTTGGAACTGTCTTTTTAGGAGTGATCATTTCAGTCAATTTTTGTAGGCGTTCATCTGGAACCTCAACCATTCCAACGTTTGGATCAATCGTCGCAAATGGATAGTTTGCAGCCTCTGCTCCTGCTTTTGTAATTGCATTAAATAGTGTTGATTTACCAACGTTTGGCAAACCAACGATACCTGCTGTTAAAGCCATATTTTCTCATTCTCCGTTTTCATTTCAATCCCTAATATTATAACACAAAAAAGGAAAACTTGCTAACCCTCTAACTGAGGGGTTTCAGTCAATAATTTTATTCATTTTTCGATCAAAATCATAGCGCCCCATCATGACAACATGGTCACAATTGCTACATTTAATTTTGATATCTGCTCCTACACGTGTAATTTCCCAACGATTGGCCTTTTTACCTGTTGACTTGATGGTGCAAGCATGTGGTTTTTTCATTTCAACAAAATTTCCAACTTGATACATACTACTCTCCTTTTCTTTTTCGATTATATCATAAAAGAGGCGAGCCAAGCTCAACCTCTTTCACTTAATTTGTACGAACTGGTGTAATGAGCTGCATGAAGTCCTCATCAGTGTCTGCTGGAACAAGAGTAAATGGACGAACAGCTGAGATAAAGCTAATGGTCACCTTTTCGCTATTTAAAGCCTTAAGAGAATCAATCAAGTAAGTTGGGTTGAAACTAATAGTCAAATCTTCACCAGTCACCTGATCAGTATCGATTTCTTCGTTTACTTTACCAACTTCTGGAGAATGAACATGGGCGCTAACAATACCACCTTTAATTTCAAGCTTCACAGTACCATTTTGAGTCGCACTTGATAAAAGGCGAGCACGCTCCATTGACTGACGTAAGTTTACCACATCAAAAGTAATAGTAGTGTTAAAGTCTGTCGGAATCAAGCGATCTGTATCAGGATAGTTACCTTCTAACAAACGAGTATAGAAGCTAATATTTTCGCTTCTAAAGAGGATTTGATTGTTGGCAAAGAAAATCTCTACAGTTTCAATATCGTCTGTAAATACTGCTGAAAATTCGCGTAGAGAACGGCTAGGAATGACGACATCAAAATCATCACTATTTTTTTCAAGAGTCAATTTTTTCTGGCTTAGACGATGAGAGTCTGTTGCAACTGTTTTTAACTCTTTGTGTTGGCTCAATACAAAATGAACACCTGTTAAAATTGGACGACTTTCTTGTGTACTTGCAGCAAAAGCTGTTTCATTGATAATTTTCTTAAGTAATTTTGTTTCAAGAACCAAAGGAGTGCTTGCTGAAATTTCTTGGATTCGTGGATACTGTTCGCTATCTTTTCCTTTTAGGGTAATTTCTGATTTGCCACTAGTTAAAACAATTTGATTTTGTTCAATTTCTTTAAAATCAAGAGTCACATCAGGTAGACTAGATACCACATTGATGAAGAAAGAAGCTTCAAGAAGGATCGAACCTAAAGAAGTAATTAACAAACCAGCATCTTCATTTTTTTGAGAAATAAAATTTTCAATTGAAATTTGACCATTTGAACCAATTAAAGTAACACCTTCATTGGTTACGTCAATTTTGACGGTTGATAAAATAGGAATGGCATTTTTAGAGCTAATAGCTCTCTTAGTAGTATTTAGGGCTTGTAGAAATAAATTTTTATTAATTGAAAAATGAATCATGGATTCTCCTTTATTTATTTTTAGTATTAGAAGGATAATAGTAATAATAGAGTCTGTGAAATCTGTGGAAAACAGACTTTAAACAAGTCATATCAAGTTTTTGGGCTTGTTTAAAAAATGTGGATAAAAAAGATAATAAAGTAAAAGTTATCCACAAGTTATTTGATTTTCTTTTTGATTGATTCAATTTCTAAACGTAAATTATCGTCTTCATCAATCAAAGATTTAATTTTGGCATGGGCATGAATGACTGTTGTGTGATCTTTACCACCAAATTCCTTCCCAATTTTTGGAAGACTATTATCTGTTAATTCTCTAGATAAATACATGGCTACTTGACGGGCTAACACAATATTTTGAAGGCGTCTGCTTCCCTTCATTTCTTTGACGCTGACACCATAAAAGTTACCAACTTCATTTTGGATTTTATCAATTGGGATGACGAGCATTTGGCTAACATCTTGTTTGCGTGCCCTAATAGCCTCTGCAGCGATATCGATAGTGATATCCTTAATCTTCTTCACTCGGGCGATTAAAGTGATGTCGTTGATTGCTCCTTCAAGTTCTCGGACGTTTGAATCAAATTGACCAGCTAGGTATTCTAGGGTATCACTTTGGAAATGGTAGTCTAAATTCTCTGTTTTGCTTTGTAAAATGGCAATACGTGTCTCAAAGTCAGGTGGTGTGATATTTTGCGTCAAGCCCCAGCTAAAGCGCGTGACAAGTCTTTCTTCAAGGCCCTCTAAGTGTTTAGGGCTACGATCACTAGTCAGAACAATTTGTTTTTGATTGTTATGGAGAACATTGAAAGTATTGAAAAATTCTTCCTGAGTTGCAACTTTTTTTCCACTCAGCGATTGAATATCATCAATTAACAAGAGATCGAGGCTACGGTAGGTTTTTTTGAACTTATCCATTTCACCCAGTCTCAGATGTTCAAGAAAGTCGTTTATAAAGCTTTCAGCAGGAATGTACTTCACACGCGCATCAGGAATATTTTTCAAAATCTCATTCCCAATGGCATTGAGTAAGTGAGTCTTACCAAGCCCAGGTCCTCCATAGATAAAAAGAGGATTATAGGTCAAGGCCAAATCTTCAGAGACAGCCAGGGCGGCTGATACTGCCCAAACATTTCCATCCCCTTGGATAAAATTATCAAAGGTATACTTTTCTTTTAATCCAGTATCCGAATAAGGAATAGATGCTAACTTTGGACTATAGTCATAGAGAGTTGAATTTGGAGCTTCTTCAACTTGTGGGATAATCGTATCTTGAGGCTTGGTGAAAATATAGTGGGGGGTTATTTCAGCATCATAAATCTCAAAACCAGCTACTACAATGATATCTTTTAGTTGTTTTTCCCAGACCATTTCCATTTCAGATCGTGGTAAAAATATAGTGGCAACATTTTCTTCTACCTTAATGAGTTCAGCTTGAATAGCATAGAAATCATACATGGATCGAGTCAGTCTTTCTTGAGCAAATTCTAATATACGATTCCAAAATTGTTTTTCTTTCAATCCTTTCTCCTCCTTTACTATTTAAAAGTTTAATGCTAGATTTATTTTACCATAGATAGCAAGAATTTTCCACAAGCTGTGAAAAATAATCCACAATGTTATCAAGTTTTATCCACAGGTTGGGGATAAAATCAGAAACTGTTGATTTATGAAGCTTTTTTTTGAAAAAAATAGTGGATAACCTTGTGAGATAAAAAAATAAAAGAACAGCCTTATTTCAGGCTGTTGATAATTCTACTGTATTCTTCTTGATTTGAAAAAGAAATAATGATTTTTCCACTGTCTTTTTTAGACAGTTTGATTTCTACATCTAATCCGAGTAGTTTTTTTAACTGTTCTTCTTCATTTTGTATGAAATGATTCGTTTTTTGAAGTTTCTTTTGTTTTTTCTCTGTCAGAAGAGCTTCTAATTTCCTTACAGAAATGTCTTCACATATAATTCGTTGAAAGAAATAGTCTTGTTGTTCCTTATTCAACCCAACGAGAGAACGCGCATGGGCTTGTGATAGTTTACCACTTTCTACTTCTGAAAGGATCTGTTCTGGCAAGGACAGCAAGCGAATGGAGTTGCTGATATAAGGACGAGACTTACCCATTTTATCTGCAATTTCAGCATGGGTAAATCCTTTCTCTACAAGAGATTCATAGGCGCGTGCTTCTTCTATTGGATTTAAATTTTCTCTTTGCAAATTTTCAATGATGGACTGGACCATCATCTCTTGATCTGAAAGCTGCTTAACAACAGCTGGGATATACCTTAGACCAGCTAAAAGTGAAGCCCGATAGCGTCTCTCTCCTGCAAGGATTTCATAACCAATAACAGGAGATTGACGAACAATAATCGGTTGAATGACCCCATTTTCTTTGATAGACTGTGCTAGTTCATGTAGTTTTTCTCCATCAAATTCTTTTCGAGGTTGATAGGGATTTTTCTGTATATCTGTGATAGAAATCATTTCAAATTTTTCCATGATTCTACACTAACACATCTTTTATCTTATGTAAAGCTTTCTTTACATAGATGTCAATTAAGATTCTAAATCACCTGAACTCTTGTCAAGTTTAATAGATGTAGTTTCTTCTTTACCGTTACGATAGTAAGTTATTTTAATGGTATCTCCGATAGAATGATTGTAAAGAGCACTTTGTAAGTCTGTTGATGAAGCAATTTCCTTGTCATCTACTTTTGTAATAACATCGTATTTTTCAAGGTGACCATTGGCAGGCATATTACTTTGCACAGAACGAACAACTACACCAGATGTTACATTGCTTGGAATATTCAGTCTTCTAATATCACTTGTATTAATATTTGAGAGATTGACCATTTGAATTCCCAAAGCTGGACGAGTAACTTTTCCGTTCTTTTCCAACTGTTCAATAATATTGATAGCATCATTTGCAGGGATTGCAAAACCAAGACCTTCTACAGATGTTCCTCCATTTGTGGCAATTTTACTTGAGGTAATTCCGATAACCTGTCCTTGAATATTGATTAGTGGGCCACCAGAGTTACCTGGGTTAATAGCAGTATCAGTTTGGATGGCTTTTGTAGAAATGGCTTGTCCATCTTCAGATTTTAAAGATACATTTCGATTAAGACTAGATACGATACCTTGAGTGACAGTATTAGCATATTCAGAACCTAATGGGCTACCGATGGCAATAGCAGTTTCTCCTACGGTTAACTTGCTAGAATCACCAAATTCAGCTACTGTTGTCACTTTTTCTGAAGAGATTTTGACGACAGCAATATCAGAGAAAGTATCAGCTCCGACGATTTCTCCAGGTACTTTAGTTCCATCTGACAAACGAATATCTACTTTGCTGGCACCATTTATAACGTGATTGTTGGTGACGATGTAAGCTTCTTTATCATTCTTTTTATAAATAACCCCAGATCCTTCACTAGAGATTTGCTGAGAATCTGTGTCAGTATCATCATTACCAAATACGCTATTTTGTCTGTTTGCTGAATAAGTAATAACAGAAACAACGGCATCTTTTACTTTGTTAACAGCCTGTGTTGTTGAATTTTCATTCTTATAGGCAGTCTGTGTAATAGTACTATTGTTGTTAGAGGTACTTTCAGTACTTTTTTGAGTTAGTTGGTTTATTGAAAAGCTACCCAAGGCTCCACTAAAAAAGCTAATGACGATAACGACTAATAATTGAAACCCTTTTTTGTAAAATGTTTTTAAATGTTTCATATTTGCCTCCATATTTTTGAATTACTGAAAGTATAAACTGACTAGCTTAATTATAACTTAAACACAAAAGTTTTACACAGATTGTGGATAACTTTAAAAAATCTGTGGTTTTCTCGGCTAAAATTAACCTTTTATTTTGTGAATAAGGTGTGAAAAAATAGAGAATATGTTAGAATAGAGTCATGAAAATTAAAGTTGTAACAGTTGGGAAACTGAAAGAAAAGTATTTAAAAGATGGTATTGCAGAGTATTTGAAACGAATTTCTCGATTTGCTAAGCTTGAAATGATAGAGCTAGCAGATGAAAAAACACCAGATAAGGCCAGTGAATCAGAAAATCAAAAGATTTTAGAAATAGAAGGTCAGAGAATTTTATCAAAAGTTGGTGACCGTGATTTCGTTATTGTGTTGGCTATCGAAGGGAAAACTTTCTCCTCAGAAGAATTTAGTAAACAATTAGAAGAAGCTTCTATAAAAGGATTTTCTACTCTTACATTTATTATTGGAGGGAGTCTGGGACTAGCACAGGATGTAAAGAAGAGAGCCAATCTTTCTGTTAGTTTTGGTCGCTTAACCTTGCCCCATCAGTTAATGAGACTAGTCCTTGTTGAACAAATCTATCGAGCTTTTACAATACAGCAGGGCTCGCCCTATCATAAATAGAAAATTGACTTTCAATTGAATTTTTGATAGAATAGCTGTATTAGGTCTCATAGCTCAGCTGGATAGAGCATTCGCCTTCTAAGCGAACGGTCGCAGGTTCGAATCCTGCTGGGATCAATATAGTAGCAAAGCTGGGAATTTTCCCGGCTTTTTTCTTAAAAAAGTACACTTGGGGAGAAAAAAATGACAGTTGAGAGAATTTTATCTAAAACGAAATTCCATTTTGTATAATAGTTTTTGTAAGTTAGCTTACAAGAAAAAAACATTGAGGAGATTTTATTATGAAAAACACAGTTAAATTGGAACAGTTTGTATCCTTGAAGGAAAAAGACTTGCAAAAGATTCAAGGTGGGGAGATGAGGAAACCAGATGGTGCTTTATTTAATTTATTTAGAAGAAGATAAAGGAGTAGCAGAATGGATTTTTTCTTAGTAGTGGATTTTATATTATATTTTCTAATTCTTAGTCACAGTTACCATTTAATTTGTAAAGGTCAAATAAAAGCAAAGGAACTATACGTTTTTGGTGCTTATGCATTACTAGTAGAAGCAGTACTTGAACTTCCCTTCTATTTTCTATCTTTAGATGGGTTAGGAATTGTAACATTTTTATTTCCTTTGGGATTATATTCCTATTTTCGATGTATCAAACAGTATGAGAGGGATAGAGGACTATTCCTAAGTTTACTACTATCTCTTTTATATGAGAGCACTCATAACTTTCTGTCCGTAACGTTCTCCTCTATAACAGGAGACAATTTTGTTTTACAATATTATGGCCTATTCTTTTTAGCAATCTCAACGTTGACCTATTTTGTTGTCTTAAAAATCATTCATTATTTCCATTTGGAACTAGCCTATTTTGACAAGGACTACCTTTATCCTTTCTTGAAAAAAGTATTTTTTGCCTTACTACTGCTCCATATTGTATCTTTCGTTTCAAATATGGTAAGTACGATTAAACATTTGAATAGTTTTGGAAGTATTTTATCATCTATTGTCTTTATTTCTCTCCTTTTGACCTTCTTTGCAATGAATTCGCATAAAGAACAAATGGAAAAAGAGATTGCTTTGAAGCAGAAGAAATTTGAACAGAAACATTTACAGAATTACACAGATGAAATTGTTGGACTGTATAATGAAATCCGTGGGTTTCGACATGATTATGCTGGGATGCTTGTCAGTATGCAGATGGCAATTGACAGTGGTAATTTACAGGAAATTGACAGAGTTTACAATGAAGTTTTGGTCAAAGCAAATCACAAACTGCGTTCAGATAAGTATACTTACTTTGACTTGAACAACATAGAAGATTCAGCTTTACGAAGTTTGGTTGCTCAGTCAATTGTATATGCTCGAAATAATGGTGTAGAGTTTACACTGGAAGTAAAAGATACGATTACCAAGCTTCCAATAGACCTGCTGGATTTAGTTCGTATTATGAGTGTTTTATTGAACAATGCTGTTGAAGGATCGGCTGATAGTTATAAAAAGCAGATGGAGGTAGCAGTTATTAAGATGGAAACTGAAACAGTGATTGTGATTCAGAATTCATGTAAAATGACGATGACTCCTTCAGGAGATCTATTTGCTTTAGGATTCTCTACTAAGGGAAGAAATCGTGGAGTCGGATTAAATAATGTGAAAGAACTACTGGATAAGTACAACAATATTATTTTAGAAACAGAGATGGAAGGCAGTACATTTAGACAAATCATTAGATTTAAGAGGGAATTTGAATGAAAGTTTTAATTTTAGAAGATGTTATTGAACATCAAGTGAGACTAGAGAGAATATTGGATGAAATTTCGAAAGAATCGAATATTCCAATATCATACAAGACAACGGGAAAAGTTCGTGAATTTGAAGAATACATTGAAAACGACGAAGTAAACCAGCTTTATTTTCTAGATATCGATATTCATGGAATTGAGAAAAAGGGATTTGAAGTGGCTCAGCTCATTCGTCATTACAATCCTTACGCTATTATCGTCTTTATCACCAGTCGATCAGAGTTTGCGACTCTAACCTATAAATATCAGGTATCAGCCTTAGATTTTGTTGATAAGGATATCAATGATGAGTTATTTAAGAAGAGAATTGAGCAGAATATCTTCTACACGAAGAGTATGTTACTTGAAAATGAAGATGTGGTAGATTATTTTGACTACAATTACAAGGGAAATGATTTAAAAATCCCTTACCATGATATTTTGTATATTGAAACGACAGGTGTCTCTCATAAATTACGCATTATTGGTAAGAATTTTGCCAAAGAGTTTTACGGTACCATGACAGATATTCAGGAAAAGGACAAACATACTCAGCGATTTTATTCTCCTCATAAGTCATTTTTGGTAAATATAGGCAATATCAGAGAAATTGATCGAAAAAACTTAGAAATTGTTTTCTATGAAGACCATCGTTGTCCTATTTCAAGATTAAAAATTAGAAAATTAAAAGATATTCTAGAGAAAAAATCTCAAAAGTGATTGACAATTAGTAAGAAATTGATATAATGGTTATATCTGCTACAGATAGAAGGTCCGTTGGTCAAGGGGTTAAGACACCGCCTTTTCACGGCGGTAACACGGGTTCGAATCCCGTACGGACTATTTTATCCGCCATAGCTCAGTTGGTAGTAGCGCATGACTGTTAATCATGATGTCGTAGGTTCGAGTCCTACTGGCGGAGTATAGATAAAAGGGAACACAGTGTTGTTCCCTTTTTTGCATCAATTCGTATCACCAAGCATCTTCATGAGGAAGTCTGTTATTTCTTGAGGACTTTCTTTTTTTCCATGTGCAATCCAAGTTTGGCAAACACCAAAAAGTGCGTGAGTTAGATAGATGCTACTGTATTCTAATTCAGTGGTATTGAGATTCAGTTGTATAAATCGTTTTTGTAAATCTGTACTGAGCATGATATGAAGTTTATTTCTTAAGAAATTTTGGATTTCTTTAGTCCCATTTTCAGAAAGAAGGGCAGCTAGAAGTGGTTCTGACTCTAGATATTCAAATACTTCTAGAATAGCATCTCTTTTGTGATGAGCATGTTTTTGAAAAATATATTCAAATGTATGAAATAGCTTGCTTTGATAGTGCTCAATCATATCATACTTATCCTTATAGTGAGTATAGAAGCTGGAACGACTAATTCCGGCTTTTTCTGCTAACTTGACAGTAGAAATTTGATCAAATGGCTGTTCCATGAGTAATTGTACCATAGCATTTTCAATAGTTCGCTTTGTTTTTAAGCGTTTGTTACTTTCTTTCATATTTCCTCCTTGTAAACAAATTAGACTATATGTCTAAAAATGGATTTTTTATCTTGTAATTTAGATTTTTTATTGTATAATCTATTATATCAAAATTTTAGACAATATGTTTAAAAAAGGAGAAACTATGTTTAAAGAATGGAAAGCAATTTTTAAAAAACCAACCTTTATTATTGTCATGATAGGGATTTCTCTTATTCCCGCTCTGTACAATATCATATTTTTGTCATCAATGTGGGATCCATATGGTCAAGTGTCTGACTTACCTGTGGCAGTTGTCAATAATGATAAAGATGCCTCTTATAATGGTAATAGCATGTCTATAGGAAAAGACATGGTGTCTAATTTAGAGCAAAATAAATCATTGGATTTTCATTTTGTAGATGAAGAAGAAGGTAAGAAGGGTCTAGAAAACGGTGATTATTATATGGTAGTCACTTTGCCAAGTGACTTGTCTGAAAAAGCAGCTTCTATTTTAACGGATCACCCTGAGCAAATGCAAATCGATTATCAGACTTCAAGTGGCCATAGTTTTATTGCCAGCAAGATGAGCGATTCTGCTATGACACAATTAAAGCAGAGTGTTTCTACCAATGTAACCGAGACTTATACTAAAGCTTTCTTTAACAAGATGGTCGATTTAAAGGATGGTATGAGTCAAGCAGCGTCTGGTAGTGAAAAACTAACTGATGGAGCGAATCAGTTAGTGGCAGGAAGTCAAACATTAACTACTAACCTACACTCTTTAGCAGATTCAAGTTTAACATTTTCAAATGGAACGGAGCAGTTCACTAAAGGATTATCCTCTTATGTCTCTGGTGTTGAACAACTTCATCTTGGCTTAGGAAATTTTAATAGTGGTTTAGTTACATATACTGGTGCAGTGAGTCAATTAGATAGCGGATTAGGTCAATTATCTTCTAAAAGTCCTGAATTAGTAGGAGGAATCAATCAACTATATACTGGTGTAGAGTCCTATACTGGCGGTGTTTCTCAGCTCAATGCTGGTCTTAATCAATTTTCATCTGGTGTTAGTGCCTACACCAATGGAGTGGGAAGTCTTGCAACAGGTGCTAATCAGTTATCTAATCAATCAGCTACACTTCGAATGGGGGTGGAGCAATTAAGTGAAGGAATTCAACAACTTTCTAGCAAGTTAGATGCTTCGTCTGAGCAAAAAGATCAAATTAATCAATTATCTTCTGGTATAAATCAGTTAAATCAAGCTATTCAAAATATTGATGTTGGAGATACAAAACAATTAGATTCTGTTTTATCAAGTATAGTATCTCTTTCTAATCAAATGTTAGCAAGTGCTCAGTCTGATAAAGCGACTACATTAGCTAATATTCAATCGACAGCAGCTTATCAATCTTTGACAAGTGAGCAACAAGCTGAGATAAGTGCTTCTGTATCTCAAAATTCGACTGATAGTATTCAATCAGCACAGTCAATTGTAGCTTTAGTTCAAGGTTTACAAGGAAGTTTAGAAAACTTACAAAATCAATCTTCTAATCTTTCGACTTTAAAAAATCAAGCTAATCAAGTATTACCTATTGCTTCTATTTCTTTGACAGGATTGTCAAGTGGATTAACAGAGATACAAGGAGCTGTTGCTAGCAAATTAGTTCCTGCCAGTCAGTCGATTACATCGGGTGTAAATGCATATACTGCAGGTGTTGATAAAGTTTCTCAAGGCGCAAGTCAACTAAGTGAAAAGAATTCCACCTTGACAGGTAGTCTGGATCAACTAGTTTCAGGCTCAACTACCTTGACACAAAAATCTTCTAACTTGACAGCAGGAGTTGGTCAATTAGTTGAAAAAACTCCAGAATTAGTGTCTGGTATTGAAAAATTATCAACTGGCTCTAACCAATTGAATCAAAAGAGTCAAGAATTAATGGCAGGAGTTGATAAATTACAATCAGGATCTGGTCAATTAGCAGACAAATCCAGTCAGTTACTTTCAGGTGCTTCTCAATTAGAGAATGGAGCTAATAAATTGGCAGATGGATCTGGTAAACTTGCAGAAGGTGGAACAAAGTTAACTTCTGGATTGGAAGGTTTACAGATAGGAGTTGCTTCTTTGGGACAAGGATTAAGTAATGCTAGAGATCAACTCAAGTTAGCATCAACGGAATCTAAAAATGCAGAGATTTTGTCAAATCCACTCAATCTTTCAAAAACAGACAATGATCAAGTTCCTGTAAATGGAATTGCAATGGCTCCTTATATGATATCAGTTGCTCTTTTTGTTGCAGCAATATCAACGAATATGATCTTTGCGAAGTTGCCTTCAGGACGTCATCCGGAGAGTCGTTGGGCTTGGTTGAAATCTCGAGCAGAAATAAATGGTATTATAGCTGTTTTGGCAGGAATTTTGGTATATGGAGGAGTTCATCTTATTGGTTTAACTGCAAATCATGAGATGAGAACATTTATTCTCATTATCCTAACAAGTTTAGTATTCATGTCCATGGTGACCGCTTTAACAACATGGAATAGCCGTATAGGAGCTTTCTTTTCTCTTATTTTGCTTTTATTACAGTTAGCATCAAGTGCAGGTACTTACCCACTTGCTTTGACAAATGATTTCTTTAGAGCTATTAATCCCTGGTTACCAATGAGTTATTCAGTTTCGGGATTACGAGAAACAATCTCTATGACAGGAAATATTCATCATCAAGTCGTTTACCTTGTCGTGATATTAGCACTATTTATTGGTTTAGGTATGCTAGCCTATCAACCTAAGAAAATGGAAGAAGATTAAAAAAATCGACCAACTGGTCGATTTTTTATGCCTTAGATGACTTTTGTCTGTGATTATAGATTCCAAATAGTAAAAGTGAAGTAAAGGAACAGATTGATCCAGTAATAAAACCATTGGGAATAAAGGAAAGTGTAATAATTCCTTTTCCCTTGGGAACATCAACTTTCATAAATCCAGTTTGAGCTTGTTTAATTTCTATTTTCTTACCATCTTGGTAGGCAGACCAACCTTTGTCATAAGGAATGGTGAAAAAAATAGATGTATCTTGTTGGACATCATATGTAGCAAAAACCTTGTTTTTAGAAGTTGATACTGTTACGGGCTGTTCTTTAATTTTTTGAATTGCCTCAGTTAAAGTTTGGGTATCTAAACGATAGAAGGTAGGAGATTCAAATGATACTTGTGAATTTCCAGGGAAACTAACATTGATATTGAAAGTTTTTTTCTCTTTTGTATAACCTAGATTAAAGAAGGAGAAGACATTATCAGTTGTAAAAGTTTTCTTTTCTCCATTTACAAGGATGTCAACCTTCTTTTGTTTGTCATTAGAAAAGTGAAGGTTTGTGAAAGAAAGATAAACTTGGCTGTTTTCTGGAACTTGAATTTGATACTGGATTGATGCATCCTCATTTGAAGAACTGATAACACTAATCAAATCATTAGTATTTTCAGTTTTTTCATAAGGTATTGGAGAAAAATAATCAAAATTGACGTTAGCAAGTTGATTTAAAAATGAGGCCTGATTATCCAAGGTATGTTCATTGAAATTGACATCATTGTAAACAGATTGACTAGCAAATGCAATCGGAAGAGAGTATTGATTTTCATATAGGGTAAGATTATCTTTTTGATAGATATCTTTAAAACCATACTTATCAATAGGACTGTCTGAGATATTGTACTGGATACCAAATAAACTATCAGCCAAAATACTATTATTTGCATAGCGGAGATTGAGATTAGTCCCAGAGGATTTAAACCCAAGTTTATCCAAAGTAGAGCTTGCTGAACGATTTCGAACAGATGAAAATTGAGAGATTCCATTGTAGTTGAATTTCATACTGTCATTTCCTGTCTGAGTTTGTAGTTTTTCAGTACGAGTAAATTGATTTCCAATATATGTTGAGAAAGATTCCATAGCTGGGATATCTCGATTATATGAACTTCGAGAAGCAAAACCCCATTCTTTAGCAATTCCGTCCATTTGAGATGAAGCATTTAAACTCATTTCAACCATTATAAATAAAGAAATTAGAATGGCAAATAGATTTACAGAGATAAACTTTTTGATAACTGCAAGGAGTAAAAGTGAATAGACAACCAAAAATTCAAGAGTAAGCAGAATATTCAAATCTGTTAAAAAAGAATAATGCGATTTTAGATAGATGGTAGCTAAAAATCCTGTTACTATAAGAAAAAGCGAAACTAAAAAATTCCAGATTTTAATTTCTTTCAGACGATTTAAGACTTCCGCTGCTGTGTAAATTAACAAGGTAGAGAAAATCCAAGCATAGCGATGTAAAAACATGTTTGGAGTATGCATGCCTTGCCAAAATAAATCAAGAACTTCAATATAAAAGCTGGCAATTAGAAATGCAAAGAAAATTGCATAGATAAGTTTCACGTGAAACTTAATAGATTTCAGCGTAAAAAATAAAATGGTCAAAATAAAGGGAAGTAGTCCAACAAAAATCATTGGGATGGCCCCATACTTTGTTGTATCAAAGGAACCGATGAATTGCTTAGCAAATAGATCAAGATACCAGCTACTTTCAGTTTTAAACTTTGTAACTTCAGTCAATTTTTCCCCATGTGTCTGTAAATCAAACAGAGTAGGAAGAGTCAGAATCAAACTAGCCATACCAGCTAAAAAGGAGGTCACAACAAAATCAAGAAAAGATGATTTTCGGGTTTTAAAGTCCCAAGAAATTTGACAGAGATACCAGAAAATAAGAAACAATGCTGTCATATAGCCAAAATAATAGTTTTGGATAAATAAGATTGACAGACTTGTAAAGTACAATAGGAATTTCTTTTCAGTTATCAGTAGATGTAAACCAGTTATAATTAAAGGAATCAAGATAAAAACATCTAGCCAGGTTTTTATCTCTAATTGACTGACAGTGAAACTCATCAGAGCATAGGAAGTAGATAAAGCTAGTTTTAAAGGCTTAGGAATCGATTGAAATAATTTATTTAAACTAAAGTAAGTTGACAGTCCAATCAATCCAAATTTTAAGAGAGTTGTCAGATAGACAGCATCTGGCATATTAGTTAGATCAAAAAAGTAAACTAGTGGTGAAAGGAAACTACCCAAGTAATAACTAGATAGGGCATAGAAATTCAATCCGAGGCCACTTGTAAAGGTGTAGAACAAACTACCATTTCCGTGTAGGATATTTCTTAGAGCTATATCAAAAATAACGTATTGATGAAACCCATCTCCTAATAGTGGAGATGTATCGCTATTCCAGTAGATACCTTGAGATAGATATACTCCTATCATAATAATTATGGGAATGATGGAAGAAACAAAATAGGTCCAATATGTTTTAAAAAATAATTTCATGTTACCTCATAAAATGTTAGAAAACTCAGCTGGTTAACCCAACTGAGTTTTGAAGTTTTATTTAGTCTTTCCAAAGTTCTTTAACTTTTGCTTGTACTTCTGCATTTTCTAGGAATTCATCGTAGGTTTCATCAATACGATCAATGACGCCATTCTTAGACAAAACAATGATATGATTTGCCAAAGTTTGGATAAACTCGTGGTCATGACTGGCAAAGATGATTGATTCTTTAAAGTTTTTCAATCCATCGTTCAAGCTTGAGATAGATTCCAAGTCCAAGTGATTTGTTGGATCATCAAGTACAAGGACATTTGATTTCAAGAGCATGAGTTTTGAAAGCATGACACGCACTTTTTCTCCCCCTGACAAGACATTTACAGGTTTGTTAACTTCATCTCCAGAGAAGAGCATACGGCCGAGGAAGCCACGTAGGAAAGTATTGTCATCTTCTTCTTTACTTGCGAATTGACGCAACCAGTCAAGGATTGACTCTCCTCCTGCAAAATCTGCCGAGTTATCTTTTGGCAAGTAAGAACGGCTAGTAGTTACTCCCCACTTGACAGTTCCTTCGTAGTCAATGTCCCCCATGATTGCACGAATTAATGCAGTCGTTTGGATGTCATTTTGTCCAATAAGCGCTGTCTTATCACCTGGACGCAAGATAAAGCTGATATTATCTAAAATAGTCTCACCATCAATCTTTACAGTTAGATTTTCTACTGTCAAGAGATCATTACCAATCTCACGTTCTGCTTTAAAGTTGATAAATGGATATTTACGACTAGATGGCACAATCTCTTCTAATTCAATCTTGTCAAGCATTTTTTTACGAGACGTTGCCTGTCTTGACTTAGAAGCGTTGGCAGAGAAGCGAGCAACGAATTCTTGCAATTGCTTAATTTTTTCTTCTGCCTTGGCATTACGGTCTGCTAGCAATTTAGCAGCGAGCTCAGAAGATTCTTTCCAGAAGTCATAGTTTCCGACATAGAGTTTGATTTTTCCGAAGTCAAGGTCGGCCATGTGAGTACATACTTTGTTTAAGAAGTGACGGTCGTGGGATACTACGATAACGGTGTTATCAAAATCAATCAAGAAGTCTTCTAGCCATGTAATTGATTGGATATCCAAACCATTGGTCGGCTCGTCCAAAAGAAGAACATCTGGTTTACCAAAAAGTGCTTTGGCGAGGAGAACCTTTACTTTTTCACCGTTGGCCAATTCGCTCATATTTTGATAGTGCAATTCTTCTGGAATGTTTAGGTTTTGAAGGAGTTGAGAGGCTTCACTTTCTGCTTCCCAACCTCCAAGCTCGGCAAACTCTCCTTCGAGTTCGGCAGCACGCACTCCATCCTCATCTGAGAAATTTTCCTTCATGTAGATGGCATCTTTCTCCTTCATGATGCTATAAAGTTTTTCATTTCCCATGATAACGACATCAATGGCACGTTCATCTTCATAGTCAAAGTGATTTTGACGAAGAACAGAGAGACGTTCATCTGGACCAAGAGAGATGTGACCAGTTGTAGGTTCGATATCACCAGCTAAAATTTTTAAAAAGGTTGATTTTCCGGCACCATTAGCACCGATTAATCCATAAGTATTTCCTTCTGTAAATTTGATATTGACATCATCAAAAAGTTTGCGATCACTAAAACGTAGTGAAACATCAGATACTGTAAGCAATGTTTTTCTCCTATATGTGTAATATATTTATTCTACTAGAAAATACGGAAATATTCAAATTTTTATCTGTCAATTTTGTGTAAATTAGATTTACAGTATACTTTACACGAATCCGTAAATAGCAAGACTGATTTATTTTGATAAATTACGGTTATTTCATTAAAAAAATGCTATAATTGAAGGGACTATATCGAAGGAGAACAAAATGACTAAACCCATTATTTTAACAGGAGACCGTCCAACAGGAAAATTGCATATTGGACATTATGTTGGAAGTCTCAAAAATCGAGTATTATTACAGAAAGAGGATAAGTATGATATGTTTGTGTTCTTGGCTGACCAACAAGCTTTGACAGATCATGCTAAAGACCCTCAAACAATTGTAGAGTCTATCGGAAATGTGGCTTTGGATTATCTTGCAGTTGGATTGGATCCAAGTAAATCGACAATCTTTATTCAAAGCCAGATTCCAGAGTTGGCTGAACTATCTATGTACTATATGAATCTAGTTTCATTAGCACGTTTGGAGCGCAATCCAACAGTCAAGACAGAAATTGCTCAGAAAGGCTTTGGAGAGAGTATTCCGACAGGATTCTTAGTCTATCCAATTGCTCAAGCAGCTGACATCACAGCTTTCAAGGCTAATTATGTTCCTGTTGGGACAGATCAGAAACCAATGATTGAGCAAACTCGTGAAATTGTTCGTTCTTTTAACAATGCATATAACTGTGATGTCTTGGTAGAACCGGAAGGTATTTATCCAGAAAATGAGAGAGCAGGGCGTTTGCCTGGTTTAGATGGAAATGCTAAAATGTCTAAATCACTCAATAATGGTATTTATTTAGCTGATGATGCGGATACTTTGCGTAAAAAAGTAATGAGTATGTATACAGATCCAGATCATATCCGCGTTGAGGATCCAGGTAAAATTGAAGGAAATATGGTTTTCCATTATCTAGATGTTTTTGGTCGTCCAGAAGATGCTCAAGAAATTGCTGACATGAAAGAACATTATCAACGAGGTGGTCTTGGTGATGTGAAGACCAAGCGTTATCTACTTGAAATATTAGAACGTGAACTTGGTCCTATTCGTGAGCGCCGTATTGAATTTGCTAAGGATATGGGAGAAGTTTATAATATGCTTCAAAAAGGTAGTGAAAGAGCGCGTGAAGTTGCAGGTCAAACCCTATCTGAGGTTAAAGGAGCAATGGGACTTCAGTACTTTAACTAAGTTTATTTTACAAGAAACTATCATTTCTATCTCAAAGAAAAGATAGTTTTTTATTTATCCCTGTAACATTTGACAAATTTTTATAGAATGGTATGATAGATACAATATAAAAAGAGTCAAGCTCAAAAAGAAAGAAAAGAGGAAACTTCGAATGTCTAATTGGGACACTAAATTTTTGAAAAAAGGTTTTACCTTTGATGATGTATTGCTTATTCCAGCTGAAAGTCATGTGTTGCCTAACGATGCAGATTTAACAACTAAATTGGCAGATAATTTGACTTTAAATATCCCAATTATTACCGCTGCCATGGACACAGTTACAGAGAGTCAAATGGCTATTGCTATTGCTCGTGCAGGCGGTCTCGGAGTTATCCATAAAAACATGTCAATTGCTCAACAAGCAGACGAGGTTCGCAAGGTAAAACGTTCTGAAAATGGAGTTATTATTGATCCGTTCTTCTTGACGCCTGAACATACAATTGCTGAAGCTGATGAGCTTATGGGACGTTACCGCATCAGTGGTGTTCCAGTTGTTGAAACACTTGAAAATCGTAAATTGGTTGGTATTTTGACAAACCGAGATCTTCGTTTTATTTCAGACTATAACCAACCAATCTCAAATCATATGACTAGTGAAAATCTTGTTATTGCTCCTGTGGGTACAGATCTTGCAACAGCTGAGAGTATTCTTCAAGAACACCGTATTGAAAAACTTCCGTTGGTAGATGAAGAAGGTCGTCTTTCTGGTTTGATTACTATCAAAGATATTGAAAAAGTTATTGAGTTTCCAAATGCGGCGAAAGATGAGTTTGGTCGTCTTCTAGTTGCAGGTGCAGTAGGTGTTACTTCAGATACATTTGAACGTGCAGAGGCTCTTTTTGAAGCAGGAGCGGATGCGATTGTTATTGATACTGCACATGGTCATTCTGCAGGTGTCTTGCGTAAAATTGCTGAGATTCGTGCTCACTTCCCAGATCGTACTTTGATTGCTGGAAATATTGCTACTGCTGAGGGAGCGCGCGCCCTTTATGAAGCAGGTGTAGACGTTGTCAAGGTTGGTATTGGACCAGGTTCTATCTGTACAACTCGTGTGATTGCTGGTGTTGGTGTTCCGCAAGTAACAGCTATCTATGATGCTGCAGCTGTTGCGCGTGAATATGGTAAAACGATCATTGCTGACGGTGGAATCAAGTATTCTGGAGATATTGTAAAAGCCCTTGCTGCAGGTGGAAATGCAGTTATGCTTGGATCAATGTTTGCTGGAACAGATGAAGCTCCAGGTGAAACGGAAATCTTCCAAGGACGTAAGTTTAAGACCTACCGTGGTATGGGATCAATCGCTGCTATGAAAAAAGGCTCAAGTGACCGTTACTTCCAAGGTTCTGTCAATGAAGCAAACAAACTTGTTCCAGAAGGAATTGAAGGTCGTGTTGCTTATAAAGGTGCGGCAGCTGATATTGTCTTCCAAATGATTGGAGGTATTCGCTCTGGTATGGGTTACTGTGGTGCAGCTAACCTTAAAGAACTACACGATAATGCTCAATTTATTGAAATGTCTGGTGCTGGTTTGAAAGAAAGCCATCCTCATGATGTACAAATTACGAATGAGGCACCAAATTATTCTATGTAAAAAACAATGAAAAGAACTCCCGTGGAAATAGGAGTTCTTTTACGATGTTGTCAATTTTGATTTACAGAAACTTTACCATCCTGAATAGTGAAGATACTTAGATTTTCTGGCAGATTTTGAAGATGATCTAAGCTTGTTGTTGTGATAAAGGTTTGGATTGAATGAGAAATTGTTTCTAATAATTTTAGTTGTCTAGTGTTGTCAAGTTCGCTCATAACATCGTCAAGCAATAATATCGGAGATTCTGTAGTAATACTTTCCATTAATTCGATTTCTGCTAATTTTATAGAAAGGACGAGACTACGATGTTGGCCTTGACTTCCGAAACTAGCATCTATCCCATTTATATAAAAAGAAATATCATCTCGATGAGGCCCAACACCAGTATTCTTTTTAAATAAATCTCTGGATCTACTTTTTTCTAAAGCAATTTTGAAAGATTCTGATAAGTTTTCTTTGTCAGTTGGCTTGACAGAAGATTGATAGGATATTGACAACTCTTCAATCTGATTAGAGAGTTCAAAATGTTTCTTACGCCCAAATGATTCTAGTTTTTTTATGAAATCTAAGCGGTGATTCATTACACGACATCCATAATCAACTAGCTGATCATCCAACACTGAAAGGAAGGTTTCATCTATTGTTTGAGCTGATTTTAGATAGGTATTTCTTTGCTTAAGAATATGGTTATAATTGGTTAAATCTGATAAATAGATTGGCTTAATTTGTCCAAGCTCCATATCAATGAATTTTCGTCGAACTGAAGGTGCTCCTTTAATTAGTTGTAAATCTTCAGGAGCAAATAAGACAACATTCATGTGTCCTACGTAATCTGAAAGTCGTGCCTGTTTTAAGTGATTCACTTTTGTCACACGTCCTTTTTGTGTTAGTTCGATTTCGAGAGGAATGGATCCAGTTTTTTTCTGAACAAGACCTGAAAGGTGAAGTTGTTCCTCATTAAAATGAATGAGATTTTTATCTGTTCGAGTTCGATGACTACGTGTTAAGGCTAAAAAATAGATAGCCTCTAACATATTTGTTTTACCTTGCGCATTGCGTCCTAAAAAGATATTTAATTTAGGATTAAAGTCTATTTTCGTCTCTTTGTAGTTACGAAAAGTCTTGAGAGATAGGTGTTGTAGCCACATGATTATCTACCAGGGAATCGCGGAGCTTGTTTGCTTTTGGGTGATGAAGTAGGTTTTGATTTATCTTTTTTTACACCCTTATTCATCTCCTTAACAAGTTTAGCAATTCGTTCTTTTTCAACTTTATCAGCTTGGTATTCCTCTTGCTCATCAGACGTAGGTTGTGTCAACAAGATGTCAATATTCATGTCAGGGATGTCAACTTTATCACCAATACGAAGTTTTTTACCACGACGACTCTCTAATTCCCCATTAAAGTAAACAGAATGTTCAGAGAGAAATGATTTGATAGCTCCTCCACTATGTGTAATTCCAAGTTCTTTGAGTAGTGCTTGGAGGGTAATAAATTCTTCAAATAATTTGTATTCCATAATTCACCTCAATCTTTGGTATTATACCATATTTTCCTAAAAATAGTGAGAGAAACAGGGAGAAATGTAAGCGATTTTTATTTCAAAAGTGTTACAGAGAACAAGAAAATTTCAGGTTTTCGTGATATAATAGAAGTCTGTATATAAGGAGGTAAATCATGGAGTTAGTGCATGGAATTTCAACACATTTTATCCAATCAAAAAAGTTTAAAACGAACAAAATCACCGTGCGTTTTACCGCTCCATTATCTCTTGATACGATTGCAGGTCGCATGTTGAGTGCGAGTATGCTAGAGACTGCTAATCAGATGTATCCTACTGCTCAAGATTTGAGAAAACATTTGGCCAGTCTATATGGTACAGATATGTCAACCAATTGTTTCAGAAGAGGGCAAAGTCATATTGTAGAATTGACATTTAACTATGTTCGTGATGAGTTTTTAAGTAAGAAAAATGTGCTAACTTCTCAGGTTTTGGAACTTTTAAAAGAAACTCTTTTTTCCCCCGTAGTAGTTGATAATGGATTTGATCCAGCCTTATTTGAAATTGAGAAAAAACAATTGCTAGCAAGTTTAGCAGTTGATATGGATGATTCTTTTTATTTTTCACATAAAGAATTAGACAAAATATTTTTTCATGACGAACGTCTCCAATTGGAATATAGTGATTTACGAAATCGTATTTTAGCTGAAACTCCACAGAGTTCTTATTCTTGTTTCCAAGAATTTTTGGCCAATAATCGAATAGATTTCTTTTTCCTAGGTGATTTTAATGAGGTTGAAATTCAAAATGTATTAGAATCATTTGGCTTTAAAGGTCGAGAAGGGGATGTGAAGGTTCAGTATTGTCAACCTTATTCCAATATCCTGCAGGAAGGTATGGTTCGAAAAAATGTGGGACAATCCATTTTGGAATTAGGTTATCATTGTCCTTCTAAATATGGTGATGAGCAATATTTACCCATGATTGTAATGAATGGTTTACTTGGTGGATTTGCTCACTCTAAACTATTTACAAATGTCCGTGAAAATGCTGGATTGGCTTATACTATTTCAAGTCAGCTCGATTTGTTTAGTGGATTCTTGAGGATGTATGCTGGCATTGATCGAGAAAATCGGAATCAGGCTCGAAAAATGATGAATAATCAACTGCTTGATTTAAAAAAAGGTTATTTTACAGAGCTTGAGCTAGAGCAGACCAAGGAAATGATTCGTCGGTCTTTGTTGCTTTCTCAAGATAATCAATTTTCATTGATTGAACGTGCTTATCAAAATGCCTTACTTGGAAAATCTTCAGCAGACTTTAAAGGTTGGATTGCAAAACTCGAGCAAGTTGACAAAGATGCTATTTGTAGAGTAGCTAGTAATGTGAAATTACAAGCAATTTACTTTATGGAAGGAATAGAATGACAAAGGTTGTTTTTGAAGAAAAATACTATCCAGCTGTAAAAGAAATGGTTTATCGAACTCGTTTGGCCAACGGATTGACAGTTGCTCTTTTGCCTAAAAAGGAATTTAAAGAAGTTTACGGGAGTGTCACTGTTCAGTTTGGTTCGGTAGATATGCTTGTCACTGAAGTTGACGGAGATGTAAAAGAATATCCTGCGGGAATTGCTCATTTTCTTGAACATAAATTATTTGAGAGAGAAGATGCTAGCGATTTGATGTCGGCTTTTACGAGTCTAGGTGCAGATAGTAATGCCTTTACAAGCTTTACAAAAACAAGTTATCTTTTTTCAGCAACGGATCATTTTTTAGATAATTTAGACTTAATTGATGAATTGGTAACATCAGCACACTTTACTGAAGATTCCATTTTAAGAGAGCAGGATATTATCCAGCAAGAACGAGAAATGTATCAAGATGATCCAGATTCGTGTTTATTCTTTTCAACTTTAGCGAATTTGTATCCAGGCACACCTTTAGCAACTGATATAGTTGGTAGTGAGGAGTCCATTTCCCAAATCAATCTAACTAATTTACAAGAAAATTTTACAAGATTTTACAAACCTGTAAACATGTCTCTGTTTTTAGTTGGTAATTTTGATTTGGAACGAGTACAGGACTATTTTGAAAGCAAAAAACTGAAAGATTTAGATGTTCAGGATGTAGCAAGAGAAAAGTTTGTTTTACAGGCTGTAAAGCAAACAGACAGTATGAGAATGGAAGTGTCTTCTCCAAAACTAGCGATTGGTATTAGAGGTAAACAAGATGTTGCTGAGGATGATTGCTATCGACATCATATTTTATTAAAATTATTGTTTACAATGATGTTTGGTTGGACCTCGGATCGTTTTCAGAAATTATATGAATCAGGTAAAATTGATGCGTCCTTATCTCTTGAAGTTGAAGTAACAAGTCGCTTTCATTTTATTATGTTGACAATGGATACAAAAGAGCCAGTTGCTTTATCTCATCAGTTTAAAAAGGCTATTCGTAATTTCACAAAGGATTTAGATATTACAGAGGATCATTTAGATATTATCAAAAGAGAGATGTTTGGAGAATTTTTCAGTAGCATGAACTCTCTTGAATTTATTGCAACGCAATATGATGCTTTTGGACAAGGTGAGACAATCTTTGATTTGCCAAAGATTTTACAGGAAATTACTGTAGAGGATGTCCTTGATGCTGGACACCATTTAATAGATGATGGTGACATAGTTGATTTTACAATATTTCCATCATAGTAACCTATCATAATCGACACTAGAAAGAAGGAATGACAAGTATGAGGAAAAAAACAATTGGTGAGGTTTTACGTTTAGCTAGAACCAACCAAGGGTTAACTTTAGAAGAATTACACAAAAAAACAGAAATTCAGTTGGATATGTTGGAGGCAATGGAAGCTGATGATTTTGATCAACTTCCTAGTCCATTTTATACTCGTTCTTTTTTGAGAAAGTATGCGTGGGCAGTTGAACTTGATGAGCGAATTATCTTGGATGCTTATGATTCTGGGAGCATGATTACTTATGAGGAAGTAGATGTTGATGAAGAGGAGTTGACAGGCAGGAGACGTTCAAGTAAGAAAAATAAGACATCATTTTTACCTTTATTTTATTTTATACTTTTTGCACTATCGATTGTAATTTTTGTGACTTATTATGTTTGGAATTATCTCCAGACTCAACCTGAGCGTTCATCTGCGTCTAGTTATAGTGTGGTCCAAGCAACAAGCTCGACTAGTTCTGTAACTCCGTCTTCAAGCAGTAGCTCATCTAGTAGTTCTTCGAATATGGAACCAGCTATAAGTGTATCAGGTGAAGGAAATAGAGTAGAAGTTGCTTATAAAACGAGCAAGGAAACTGCAAAATTGCAATTATCAGTCTCAGATGCTAGAAGTTGGGTTAGTGTTTCAGAAAGTGAGCTTGAGGGTGGCGTGACCTTATCACCGGATAATAAAAGTGCGGAAACAACAGTTTCAACTAAAAATTCTGTAATCATTACTTTAGGTGTTGTCAAAGGTGTCGCTTTAACAGTAGATAATCAGACTGTTGACTTATCGAAATTAACAGCTCAGACTGGAAAAATCACTGTAACCTTTACTAAAAATTAAGGAAAAACGAATGAAAAAAGAACAAATTCCAAATCTCTTAACAATAGGTCGAATTCTCTTTATACCTATTTTTATCTTTATTTTAACGATAGGAAATTCGATAGAGAGTCATATTGTGGCAGCTATTATCTTTGCTATTGCCAGTATTACAGACTATTTAGATGGATATTTAGCTCGTAAATGGAATGTGGTCAGTAATTTTGGTAAATTTGCAGATCCTATGGCGGATAAGCTACTAGTTATGTCTGCTTTTATTATGCTGATTGAGTTAGGTATGGCTCCAGCTTGGATTGTTGCAGTGATCATCTGTCGTGAGTTGGCTGTGACAGGTTTAAGACTTTTATTAGTTGAAACTGGTGGAACAGTTTTAGCAGCAGCAATGCCTGGAAAAATTAAAACTTTTAGTCAGATGTTTGCCATTATTTTCTTGCTATTACATTGGACTTTGCTTGGTCAAGTTCTACTTTATGTAGCCTTGTTTTTCACTATCTACTCTGGCTATGATTATTTCAAGGGTAGTGCCTATGTATTTAAAGGGACATTTGGTTCGAAATGAAATCAATAATTGATGTAAAAAATCTTTCTTTTCGCTATAAGGAAAGTCAGGAATACTACGATGTGAAGGATATTACGTTTCACGTGAAACGTGGAGAATGGCTTTCGATTGTAGGTCATAATGGTAGTGGTAAATCAACGACGGTTCGCTTAATTGATGGCTTACTGGAAGCAGAATCTGGAGAGATTGTAATTGATGGTCAACGTTTGACTGAGGAAAATGTTTGGAATATACGTCGTCAAATCGGTATGGTTTTTCAAAATCCAGACAATCAATTTGTTGGAGCGACTGTTGAAGATGATGTTGCCTTTGGTTTGGAAAATCAGGGACTTTCTCGTCAAGAAATGAAAAAGAGAGTGGAAGAAGCTCTGGATTTGGTTGGCATGTTGGACTTTAAAAAGAGAGAGCCAGCGCGTCTATCAGGTGGCCAAAAGCAACGTGTGGCTATTGCAGGTGTTGTAGCCCTAAGACCAGCTATTTTAATCTTAGATGAAGCAACGAGTATGTTGGATCCTGAGGGGCGTAGAGAACTGATTGATATAGTAAAAGGAATTCGAAAAGACTATGATATGACGGTCATTTCCATTACACATGATTTGGAAGAAGTTGCCATGAGTGATCGTGTGTTGGTCATGAAAAAAGGGGAAATTGAATCAACCAGCAGTCCAGGAGAACTTTTCTCTCGTAATGATTTAGATCAAATTGGATTAGACGATCCTTTTGCCAATCAATTAAAACATTCTTTGAATCAGAATGGCTATGATTTGCCTGAAAATTATTTGACAGAAAGTGAGCTAGAGGATAAACTATGGGAATTGCTCTAGAAAATGTGAGTTTTACGTATCAAGAAGGGACTCCCTTAGCTTCAACAGCTTTGTCAGATGTTTCTTTGACGATTGAAGATGGTTCTTATACGGCCTTAATTGGCCACACAGGTAGTGGTAAATCAACTATTTTACAACTATTAGATGGTTTATTGGTGCCAAGCCAAGGGAGTGTGCGGGTTTTTGATACCTTAATCACCTCGACTTCTAAAAATAAAGATATTCGTCAAATTAGAAAACAGGTTGGCTTGGTATTTCAGTTTGCTGAAAATCAGATCTTTGAAGAAACGGTTTTGAAGGATGTTGCTTTTGGACCGCAAAATTTTGGAGTTTCTGAAGAAGATGCGGAGCAGATTGCGCGTGAGAAACTGGCTTTGGTTGGAATTGATGAATCACTTTTTAATCGTAGTCCGTTTGAGCTATCAGGTGGACAAATGAGACGTGTGGCCATTGCAGGCATACTTGCCATGGAACCAGCCATATTAGTCTTAGATGAGCCCACAGCAGGCCTAGATCCCCTGGGAAGAAAAGAGCTGATGAATTTGTTCAAAAAACTCCACCAGTCAGGGATGACCATTGTCTTAGTAACACATTTGATGGATGATGTTGCTGAATATGCGAACCAGGTATATGTGATGGAAAAGGGACGTTTAGTTAAGTTTGGTAAACCTAGTGATGTCTTTCAAGATGTTGTTTTTATGGAAGAAGTTCAGTTGGGAGTACCTAAAATTACAGCTTTTTGTAAACGATTGGCTGATAGAGGCGTGTCATTTAAACGATTACCAATTAAGATAGAGGAGTTCAAGGAGTCGCTAAATGGATAGTATGATTTTGGGGCGTTATATCCCAGGGGATTCGATTGTTCACCGATTGGATCCACGTAGCAAATTGCTTGCCATGATGCTACTGATTTTGATTGTGTTTTGGGCTAATAACCCCTTGACGAATCTAATTCTTTTTATAGCGACAGGGATATTTATTGCCTTGTCAGGAGTATCTCTTTCATTTTTTATTCAGGGCTTGAAATCTATGTTTTTCTTGATTGCCTTCACAACTATTTTTCAACTGTTTTTCATTTCTAATGGGAATGTTTTATTTGAGTTTTCGTTTGTGAGAATTACGGATTATGCTTTGCAACAAGCTGGGATTATTTTTTGTCGCTTTGTATTGATTATTTTCTTTTCAACTTTGTTAACCTTAACGACCATGCCCTTAAGTTTGGCATCAGCTGTCGAAGCTTTATTAGCGCCTTTAAAGCGTGTGAAAGTTCCAGTTCATGAAATTGGATTGATGCTGTCCATGAGTTTACGTTTTGTCCCAACCTTGATGGATGATACGACGCGGATTATGAATGCACAGAAAGCGCGTGGAGTGGATTTTGGTGAAGGAAGCATTGTTCAAAAGGTGAAGGCTATGATTCCCATTTTGATTCCTCTTTTTGCGACAAGTTTAAAACGTGCGGATTCCTTGGCTATCGCCATGGAAGCGCGTGGTTATCAGGGTGGAAAAGGTAGAAGTCAATACAGACAATTGAAATGGACTCGAAAGGATACGCTGACCATTCTTGTTATTATCATACTTGGTTGTTGCTTATTTTTCTTAAAATCTTAGTAGCTTTCAGAAATTGATAAAAAGTTACTGTAACAGTTTTTGATATAAAGGTAGGGATATGAACCGTTTTAAAAAATCAAAATATGTCATTATTGTTTTTGTCACTGTTATGCTTGTGTCAGCTCTCTTAGCGACGACTTATTCAAGTACAATTGTGACAAAATTAGGAGATGGAATCTCATTGGTTGATAGAGTTGTACAAAAACCTTTTCAGTGGTTTGATTCTGTCAAATCAGATTTGGCTCATTTGACACGAACTTATAATGAAAATGAAAGTTTGAAGAAACAGATTTACCAATTAGAAGTTAAATCAAATGAGGCGGAAAGTTTAAAGACGGAAAATGAACAACTGCGCCAATTGCTTGATATGAAGTCCAAATTGCAAGCTACAAAGACTTTGGCAGCGGATGTTATTATGCGTTCTCCGGTATCTTGGAAGCAGGAATTGACCCTGGATGCAGGCAAATCAAAAGGGGCTTCTGAAAATATGTTAGCTATTGCAAATGGTGGCTTGATTGGGAGTGTCTCAAAAGTAGAGGAGAATTCTACTATGGTCAACCTTCTGACAAATACGGAAAATGCTGATAAGATTTCTGTTAAAATTCAACATGGTTCTACTACAATTTATGGGATTATTGTTGGCTATGACAAGGAAAATGAAGTTCTTAAAATTAGCCAATTAAATAGTAATAGCGATATTAGTGCGGGAGATAAGGTGACCACTGGTGGATTAGGAAACTTTAACGTTGCCGATATTCCTGTTGGTGAAGTGGTTGCCACAACGCATAGTACGGACTACTTGACACGAGAAGTAACTGTTAAATTAAGTGCAGATACTCATAATGTGAGTGTGATAGAATTAGTGGGGAATTCATAATGAGACAGTTGAAGCGAGTTGGAGTATTTTTATTGCTTCCTTTCTTTGTTCTAATTGATGCCCATATTAGCCAGTTTTTGGGCTCATTTTTTCCCCATGTACAGTTAGCCAGTCATTTTCTATTTTTGTTTCTCTTATTTGAGACGATTGAAGTATCAGAGTATTTCTATTTAGCTTATTGTTTTGTAGTGGGTTTGGTTTATGACATTTACTTTTTCCACTTGATAGGGATTGCGACTCTGTTATTTGTCTTGTTGGGGGCATTTCTCCATAAATTTAATAGCGTCATTTTATTGAATCGTTGGACGAGAATGTTGGCAATTATTGTCATGACTTTTTTATTTGAGATGGGAGCTTATATACTTGCATTAGTGGTAGGTTTAACTGTGGATAGTATGTCTTTATTTATAGTCTATAGTTTAGTACCATCAATGATTTTGAACCTTATATGGATGATTATCTTTCAGTTTATTTTTGAAAAATTTTACCTATAAGAAAGAAATAAAAATGTAACAAAGGCGTAATATTCATTAGGCCTTTTTTTGGTATACTAGTAATGTCTTTAAAAGAAGGAGTATCTACGAAATATGAAGAAAAAAATCTTAGCGTCACTTTTATTAAGTACAGTAATGGTTTCTCAAGTAGCTGTTTTAACAACTGCGCATGCAGAAACTACTGATGACAAAATTGCTGCTCAAGATAATAAAATTAGTAACTTAACAGCACAACAACAAGAAGCACAAAAACAAGTTGATCAAGTTCAGGAGCAAGTATCTGCTATTCAAACAGAGCAATCAAACTTGCAATCTGAAAATGATAGACTACAAGCAGAATCTAAAAAGCTTGAGGGTGAAATTACAGAACTTTCTAAGAATATTGTATCTCGCAATGATTCATTACAAAAACAAGCTCGTAGTGCTCAAACAAATGGAGCTGCAACAAATTACATCAATACAATTGTAAACTCAAAATCAATTACAGAAGCTATTTCACGTGTTGCTGCAATGAGTGAAATCGTATCTGCAAACAACAAAATGTTGGAACAACAAAAAGCAGATAAAAAAGCTATTTCTGAAAAACAAGTAGCAAACAATGATGCAATTAATACAGTTATTGCAAATCAGCAAAAACTAGCTGATGATGCTCAATCATTAACTACAAAACAAGCTGAGTTGAAAGCTGCAGAATTGAATCTTGCTGCTGAAAAGGCTACTGCAGAGGATGAAAAAGCAAGTTTACTTGAGAAAAAAGCTGCAGCAGAAGCAGAAGCTAAAGCGGCTGCAGAAGCAGAAGCAGCTTATAAAGCTAAACAAGCAAGTCAACAACAAACAGTAGTTGCTTCTGGAAATACAACTTTTACAGCACAAGTTCAAGCACTATCTACTATTTCTTCATCAAGTTCGTCTGAATCATCTTCAAGCAGTGCTTCAACAGAAGCAACAAGCTACACTCCTGCTCCAGTGACACATCGTCCAACATATAGTACAAATGCTTCAAGTTATCCAACTGGTGAGTGTACATGGGGAGCTAAAACATTGGCGCCTTGGGCTGGAGATTACTGGGGTAATGGAGCACAGTGGGCTACAAGTGCAGCTGCAGCAGGATTCCGTACAGGATCTACACCTCAAGTTGGTGCCATTGCATGTTGGAATGATGGTGGATATGGACACGTAGCCGTGGTTACAGCTGTTTCATCATCAACAAGTATCCAAGTATCTGAATCAAACTATGGTGGAAACCGTACAATCGGAAATAAACGTGGATGGTTCAATCCTACTACGACTTCAGAAGGTTTTGTAACATATATCTATCCAAACTAATGAATGAAACAAAGAGGCTCGATTTGAGTCTCTTTTATGATTTATATAGTTACCTACTTTAAAAATCTACTAAAATGGCTTGAAAATATTAAAAAAGTATGGTAAAATGAAACTTGTCGTGTGAACGATAATACTCATTCTTGATGAATTGTGAAACAGTTGCCTTTGGGTCGTTTTGCGAGTTGAAGTCAAGAAGAGGAAAAAAACAAAAAGGAGAAATACTCATGGCAGTAATTTCAATGAAACAACTTCTTGAGGCTGGTGTACACTTTGGTCACCAAACTCGTCGCTGGAACCCTAAGATGGCTAAGTACATCTTCACTGAACGTAACGGAATTCACGTTATCGACTTGCAACAAACTGTAAAATACGCTGACCAAGCTTACGATTTCATGCGTGATGCAGCAGCTAACGATGCAGTTGTATTGTTTGTTGGTACTAAGAAACAAGCAGCTGATGCAGTTGCTGAAGAAGCAGTACGTTCAGGTCAATACTTCATCAACCACCGTTGGTTGGGTGGAACTCTTACAAACTGGGGAACAATCCAAAAACGTATCGCTCGTTTGAAAGAAATCAAACGTATGGAAGAAGATGGAACTTTCGAAGTTCTTCCTAAGAAAGAAGTTGCACTTCTTAACAAACAACGTGCACGTCTTGAAAAATTCTTGGGTGGTATCGAAGATATGCCTCGTATCCCAGATGTTATGTACGTAGTTGACCCACATAAAGAGCAAATCGCTGTTAAAGAAGCTAAGAAATTGGGAATCCCAGTTGTAGCGATGGTTGACACAAACACTGATCCAGATGATATCGATGTAATCATCCCAGCTAACGATGATGCTATCCGCGCTGTTAAATTGATCACAGCTAAATTGGCTGACGCTATCATCGAAGGACGTCAAGGTGAAGACGCAGCAGCAGTTGAAGCAGAATTTGCAGCTTCAGAAGCTCAAGCTGACTCAATCGAAGAAATCGTTGAAGTTGTAGAAGGCGACAACGCTTAATTCATATAAATAGTAATTACCTAGGAGGGCGGGGCCTAGCCCAGCTCTCCTATTTTTAAAAAATATAGGAGAATCAAAATGGCAGAAATTACAGCTAAACTTGTAAAAGAGTTGCGTGAAAAATCTGGTGCCGGTGTTATGGACGCTAAAAAAGCGCTTGTAGAAACAGACGGTGACATCGAAAAAGCGATTGAATTGCTTCGTGAAAAAGGTATGGCTAAGGCAGCTAAGAAGGCTGACCGTGTTGCTGCAGAAGGTTTGACTGGTGTTTACGTTAACGGTAATGTTGCAGCAGTTATTGAAGTAAACGCTGAAACTGACTTCGTTGCGAAAAATGCTCAATTCGTTGAATTGGTAAATACTACAGCTAAAGTTATTGCTGAAGGAAAACCTGCTAATAATGAAGAAGCACTTGCTTTGACAATGCCTTCAGGTGAAACTCTTGAAGCTGCATACGTATCTGCAACAGCAACTATCGGAGAAAAAATCTCATTCCGTCGCTTTGCATTGATTGAAAAAACAGACGCACAACACTTTGGAGCATACCAACATAACGGTGGACGTATCGGTGTTATTTCAGTTGTTGAAGGTGGAGACGAAGCACTTGCTAAACAATTGTCAATGCACATCGCAGCGATGAAACCAACAGTTCTTTCTTACAAAGAATTGGATGAGCAATTCGTTAAAGATGAGTTGGCACAATTGAACCACGTAATCGACCAAGATAACGAAAGCCGTGCAATGGTTGGTAAACCAGCTCTTCCACACTTGAAGTATGGATCAAAAGCACAATTGTCTGATGAAGTGATTGCTCAAGCTGAAGCTGATATCAAAGCTGAGTTGGCTGCAGAAGGCAAACCAGAAAAAATCTGGGACAAAATCATCCCAGGTAAAATGGATCGCTTCATGCTTGACAACACTAAAGTTGACCAAGCATACACACTTCTTGCACAAGTATACATCATGGATGACAGCAAGACAGTTGAAGCTTACCTTGAATCAGTAAATGCTTCAGTAGTTGAGTTCGCTCGCTTTGAAGTTGGTGAAGGTATCGAGAAAGCTGCAAACGACTTTGAAGCAGAAGTTGCAGCTACAATGGCAGCAGCCTTGAATAACTAATAGAAAAGGAAGCAAATTGCTTCCTTTTTCTTTTGGTCTAGAGAGTAGATTCTGTATGAGTAAACAAAAAGCCCTTTAATAAGGGCTAAGTGTATTTAGGAGGTTACACTTCAAATTCATAGAGTGCTGTAGACAAATAACGTTCGCCGTTATCTGGTGCTAAAGCAAGGACTTTCTTACCTGTACCTAATTTCTTGGCAACCTCAATTGCCCCGTAAATTGCTGCAGCTGAAGAAATCCCAACCAGGAAGCCTTCTTTTCCACCAATTTCACGGCCAAGCGCTAGAGCATCATCTGACGTTACGCGAACGATACCATCATAGGCTTTTGTATCAAGTGTTTCAGGAATAAATCCAGCTGAGATGCCTTGAATTTTGTGAGGTCCTGGTTTTTCACCAGACAAGATAGCTGACTCGTCTGCCTCAACTGCATAAACTTGAATGTTTGAATTTGCTGCTTTAAGAGCGTGAGAAACACCTGAGATCGTTCCACCGGTGCCAACACCACCTACAAAAGCATCTAGTCCATCAGAACCGAAAGCAGCCAGTATTTCAGCTCCTGTTGTTCTTTCGTGTACTTCTGGATTAGCTGGATTATTAAATTGGAGTGGAAGGAAGCCGTCTCGTTCAGCGGCGATTTCCTGAGCTTTGGCAATAGCCCCTTTCATTCCTTCGCTACCAGGAGTAAGGACGAGTTCAGCACCATAGGCTTGGATAATCTTACGTCGTTCCACACTCATAGTTTCAGGCATAACGATAACAACTTTATACCCTTTAGCAGCCCCTACCCATGAAAGTCCAATACCAGTGTTTCCACTTGTTGCTTCAACAATAGTAGAACCAGGTTTCAGAATACCGTCTTGTTCAGCTTTTTCAATCATGCTAAGAGCAATACGGTCTTTTACAGAAGAACCAGGGTTAAATGCTTCAAGTTTTACATAGACATCTGCAGCACCTTCTGGCACAATGTTGTTGAGTTTAACAATCGGAGTTTGACCGATTAGTTCAGTAATGTTGTTATAAATAGACATATGAATACCTCTTTGTATAAGATATTTCTAGTATAACGCTATCTATACCATTTGTAAAATATAGAAATCCTATCGAAGTGATAGGATTTTTTTATATCACAGGTCTAAGCCATTAATTTTTAAGCGATTGTGATAGGCTAATTCTAGTAAATAGGTGTAAAGTGGAACGATATCCGTTTTCTTAGGAAATTCAAATTTATGAGAACTAAAATGCTCATTATGCGCTTTTAGAAAGACATTTTCTAAATAAGTAATAGTAATTTCACTATCATCTATACCTGCTCCAGCAGTTTCCATTTCAACGTTAACAATGTTCATCAAAAAGATTGATTTAATAGACATCTTACGACCGGTAGCGCCTTGTTTATCTGTAAAGATAATACGTATATTTGTAAATATAATTGAGTCACGAATCAGTTTATATCCACTTTGAATTTCTTCATTTTCTAGTAGATATTGTCCATATTCTTTGATAAGAGTTTCTTTGTTTTGCTCGCTAAAGTTACCAGCGAGTCCTTGAATGAATTTACCAAATGCCATATTTTTCTCCTTTGTTTACACTAAGTTTACAGGAACTTCAACTTCTCGTAAACCTTGATCAGTTAAGATAACTTTTCCATGAAAAAACTCTACCAGTGCAGCTTTAATATTTTCTTTTTCTTCTTTATTAACATAAATCATCGTATCTACTTGATCTGTAAAGTTTGTCTCAAGTTCCGTAAGATCATGTTCCTTAAGAAAGTTGCTATACTCTTGGTACTGAGTGTAAGACATTTGAATAGCAATGCCAGCTTGTTCCTTTATTTCAATGATGCCAATTTCTTTGACAGCTAAGGCAACACTGCCAGCGTAAGCACGAATCAATCCTCCAGCGCCTAGTTTAATGCCACCAAAGTAGCGTGTCACTACCACACAGACATTAGTAAGATTGTGATTTTCTAGTACCCCAAGCATGGGAACGCCAGCAGTACCACTAGGCTCACCATCATCACTTGTACGTTTGATTTCACTACGTTCCCCAATAATGAAGGCAGAGCAGTTGTGCGTAGCTTTGTAGTGCTCTTTCTTGATGGCAGTAATGAAGTCACGAGCCTCTTCTTCGCTATAAACACGCTTGGCATGACAGATAAAGCGGGATTTTTTGATTTCTTCTTGGACTTGTCCGTCCTCTTTAATTGTTCTAAATTCCATGATTTAATTGTACTAAAAAATCATCTAAAGCGCTAGGTTTTTACGAATAAAGAAGTATGAAAGTAAATCCAAATTATCTCGGTCGTTTGTTTACTGAGAATGAATTAACAGAAGAAGACCGTCAGTTGGCGGAGAAACTTCCAGCAATGAGAAAGGAGAAGGGGAAAGTTTTCTGTCAACGTTGTAATGCTACTATTCGAGAAGAATGGTATTTGCCTATAGGTGCTTACTATTGTCGGGAGTGCTTAATTATGAAGAGAGTTAGGAGTGATCAATCTTTATACTATTTCCCACAGGAGGATTTTCCGAAGCAAGATGTTCTTAAATGGAGTGGTCAATTAACTCCTTTTCAAGAGAAGGTGTCAGAGGGGCTGATTCGAGCGGTAGAAAAGCAAGAGCCAACCTTGGTTCACGCTGTAACAGGAGCTGGAAAGACAGAAATGATTTATCAAGTTGTGGCTAAGGTGATTAATAGGGGTGGTGCAGTATGCTTGGCTAGTCCTCGCATAGATGTTTGTTTGGAGCTGTACAAGCGCCTGCAAGATGATTTTGCTTGCGAGATATCTTTACTACACGGAGAATCAGAGCCGTATTTTCGAACACCACTAGTTGTTGCGACGACCCATCAGTTATTGAAGTTTTATCAAGCTTTTGATTTGCTGATAGTGGATGAAGTAGATGCTTTTCCTTATGTTGACAATCCTACGCTTTACCATGCTGTCAAGAATAGTGTAAAGAAGAATGGACTGAGAATCTTTTTAACGGCGACTTCTACAGATGAGTTAGATAAGAAGGTCCGTTTAGGAGAATTAAAACGATTAAGTTTGCCAAGACGATTTCATGGAAATCCGTTGATTATTCCTAAACCTGTCTGGTTATTCGATTTTAATCACTGTTTAGAGAAAAGTCGGTTGTCACCAAAGCTAAAGTCTTATATTGAGAAGCAGAGAAAGACAGCTTATCCTTTACTCATTTTTGCATCAGAAATTAAGAGAGGGGAACAGTTAAAAGAAATCATACAGGAGCAATTTCCAAATGAGAAAATTGGCTTTGTATCTTCTATCACAGAAAATCGATTAGAGCAGGTACAAGCTTTTCGAGATGGGGTGCTGACAATACTTATCAGTACGACGATATTGGAGCGTGGAGTTACCTTCCCTTGTGTTGACGTTTTCGTAGTAGAGGCCAATCATCGTCTGTTTACCAAGTCTAGTTTAATACAGATTGGAGGACGTGTCGGTCGGAGTATGGACAGACCGACAGGAGATTTGCTTTTTTTCCATGATGGATTAAATACTTCAATCAAGAAGGCAATTAAGGAAATTCAGCAGATGAATAAGGAGGCGGGGCTATGAAGTGCTTATTATGTGGGCAGACTATGAAGGCTGTTTTAACTTTTAGTAGTCTCTTACTTCTGAAAAATGATGACTCTTGTCTTTGTTCAGACTGTGACTCTACTTTTGAGAGGATTGGAGAAGAGAACTGCCCAAACTGTATGAAAACAGATTTGTCAACGAAGTGTCAAGATTGTCAATTTTGGAGTAAAGAAGGAGTTGAGGTCAGTCATAGAGCGATTTTTGTTTACAATCAAGCTATGAAGGATTTTTTCAGTCGGTATAAGTTTGATGGAGACTTCCTTTTAAGAAAAGTTTTTGCTTCAGTTTTAAGTGAGGAGTTAAAAAAGTACAAAGAGTATCAATTTGTTGTAATTCCCCTAAGTCCTGAAAGATTGCTCGAGAGGGGATTTAACCAGGTTGAAGGTTTAGTTGAAGCAGCAGGGTTCTCTTTTCAAGACTTACTAGAGAAGAGAGAAGAGCGGGCCAGTTCTTCTAAAAATCGTTCAGAACGCTTGGGGACAGAACTTCCTTTCTTTATTAAAAGGGGAGTCACTATTCCTAAAAAAATCCTACTTATAGATGACATTTACACTACTGGAACAACTATAAATCGTGTGAAGAAACTGTTGGAAGAGGCTGGTGCTGAAGATGTAAAAACATTTTCCCTTGTAAGATGAGGAAAAAATTTGCAAAACTAAAATGAAAGCGTTATAATGAAATCAGAAAAACAAAAATGTTTAGAAAGAAGGTACTCATATGATTAAATATAGTATCCGTGGTGAAAACCTAGAAGTAACAGAAGCAATTCGTGATTATGTAGTTTCTAAACTCGAAAAGATCGAAAAGTATTTTCAAGCTGAACAAGAGTTGGATGCTCGAGTTAACTTGAAGGTGTATCGTGAAAAAACGGCTAAAGTGGAGGTGACGATTCCGCTTGGCTCAATTACTCTTCGTGCAGAAGATGTGTCTCAAGATATGTATGGTTCAATTGACCTTGTAACTGATAAAATTGAACGTCAGATTCGTAAAAATAAAACAAAAATCGAGCGTAAAAATAAAAACAAGGTAGCAACTAGTCAATTATTTACAGATGCTTTGGTGGAAGATACAAATGTTGTCCAATCTAGAGTGGTTCGTTCAAAACAAATTGATTTAAAACCAATGGATTTGGAAGAAGCTATTCTACAGATGGATTTGTTGGGACATGATTTTTTTATCTATGTGGATGTTGAAGATCAGACAACCAATGTGATTTATCGTCGTGAGGATGGCGAAATTGGTTTGTTAGAAGTTAAAGAATCTTAATTTCAATATGTGTAAAGGAAGGTTTACTGAATTGTAAACCTCCTTTTTCTTATAATTGATAGAATTACTGATTACACCTTTAAAAAGTCGCTTTTTGGTGGTTATTATGGTATAATGGGTGCCAAGAGGTTTGGAATGAAAAAATTTTATGTAAGTCCTATTTTCCCCTTAATATTAGGAATAGTGGCGTTCGGAGTGCTATCTGTGCAACTTGTTTTTGTAACGAATACACTGGTAACGCTATTTCTTTTGCTACTTATTTTGGGTTCATATATTTTACTATTCATCCATCAGAGAGACTACTACTCAAGGAGTGAAGTAGAACAAATCCAGTATGTAAACCACCAAGCTGAAGAAAGTTTGACAACCTTGTTAGAACAGATGCCTGTCGGAGTTATTAAATTAGACTTATCGTCAGGTGAAGTTGAATGGTTTAATCCTTATGCTGAATTGATTTTGACTAATGAAGTGGGCGAGATTGATGTGGCATTAATTCAAACAATTATAAAGGCGTCTGTGGGGAATCCAGGTTCTTATGCAACCTTGGGTGAGACTCGCTATTCGGTTCATATGGACAAGGTATCTGGAGTTCTTTATTTCTTTGATGTGTCTGGAGAATACGAAGCGACTGTTGAGTTAGTTACGAGTAGACCTGTTATTGGGATTGTCTCCGTTGACAACTATGATGACTTAGAAGATGAAACATCGGAGTCTGATATCAGTCATATCAATAGTTTTGTAGCCAATTTTGTTTCAGAATTTGCTGGGAAGCATGCCATGTTCTCTCGTCGAGTGAGTATGGACCGCTTTTATCTATTTACGGACTACACGGTGCTTGAGGGCTTGATGAATGATAAATTTTCTGTTATTGATGCATTCAGAGAAGAGGCGAAACAGAGACAGTTGCCCTTGACCTTAAGTATGGGATTTTCTTATGGTGATGGAAATCATGATGAGATAGGGAAAGTTGCATTGCTCAACTTGAACTTGGCTGAAGTGCGTGGTGGCGACCAAGTGGTTGTCAAGGAGAATGACGAAACGAAAAATCCAGTTTATTTTGGTGGTGGATCTGCTGCCTCAATCAAGCGTACAAGGACTCGTACGCGTGCTATGATGACGGCTATTTCAGATAAGATTCGTAGTGTGGATCAGGTTTTTGTAGTTGGTCACAAAAATCTAGATATGGATGCTTTGGGTTCTGCTGTAGGTATGCAGTTATTTGCCAGCAATGTGACTCAAAATAGCTATGCTATTTATGATGAAGAACAAATGTCGCCGGATATTGAACGAGCTGTTTCATTCTTAGAAAAAGAAGGAGTTACAAAGTTGTTGTCTGTTAAGGACGCAATGGGGATGGTGACCAATCGTTCTTTGTTGATTCTTGTAGACCATTCAAAGACAGCTTTAACTTTATCAAAAGATTTTTATGATTTATTTACCCAAACCATAGTCATTGACCACCATCGAAGGGATCAGGATTTCCCAGATAATGCAGTTATTACTTATATTGAAAGTGGTGCAAGCAGTGCCAGTGAGTTGGTAACAGAATTGATTCAGTTCCAGAATTCTAAGAAAAATCGTTTGAGTCGTATGCAAGCAAGTGTTTTAATGGCTGGTATGATGTTGGATACTAAAAATTTCACCTCACGAGTGACTAGTCGGACATTTGATGTTGCTAGCTATCTCAGAACGCGCGGAAGCGATAGTATTGCTATCCAGGAAATGGCTGCGACGGATTTTGAAGAATATCGTGAGGTCAATGAACTGATTTTACAGGGACGTAAATTAGGTTCAGATGTACTGATAGCAGAGGCTAAGGACTCGAAATGCTATGATACAGTTGTTATTAGTAAGGCAGCAGATGCCATGTTAGCTATGTCGGGCATTGAAGCGAGTTTTGTTCTTGCGAAGAATACACAAGGATTTATCTCTATCTCAGCTCGCAGTCGTAGTAAGCTGAATGTACAACGGATTATGGAAGAGCTGGGAGGTGGAGGCCACTTTAATTTGGCAGCAGCTCAAATTAAGGATTCAACCTTGTCAGAAGCAGGTGAAAAACTGACAGAAATTGTATTAAATGAAATAAAGGAAAAGGAGAAAGAAGAATGAAAGTAATCTTTTTAGCAGATGTTAAAGGAAAAGGTAAAAAAGGCGAAATTAAGGAAGTACCAACAGGGTATGCGCAAAACTTTCTTATCAAAAAGAGTCTAGCCAAAGAAGCGACTGCTCAAGCTGTAGGTGAACTTCGTGGTAAACAAAAATCTGAAGAAAAAGCTCATGCTGAGATGATTGCAGAAGCAAAAGCAATTAAAGCTCAACTAGAAGCAGAGGAAACTATTGTAGAATTTGTTGAAAAAGTTGGTCCAGATGGTCGTACCTTTGGTTCCATTACCAATAAGAAAATTGCAGAAGAATTGCAAAAGCAATTTGGAATTAAGATTGATAAACGTCATATCCAAGTACAAGCTCCGATTCGAGCAGTTGGTTTGATTGATGTACCAGTGAAAATCTATCAAGATATTACAAGTGTAATCAATCTTCGTGTGAAAGAAGGGTAAATTTACACTTTCTTGACAAGATTGTAAAAGGAAGGGAAGTCTGATGGCAGAAGTAGAAGAGTTACGAGTACAACCTCAAGATATCTTAGCTGAGCAATCCGTTTTAGGGGCTATCTTTATTGACGAGAGTAAGCTTGTTTTTGTGCGAGAATATATTGAGTCTCGGGACTTTTTTAAGTATGCCCATCGTTTGATTTTCCAAGCTATGGTCGACTTATCCGATCGTGGCGATGCTATAGATGCAACAACGGTTCGTACCATTCTTGATAATCAAGGTGATTTACAGAATATTGGTGGCCTGTCTTACTTGGTTGAGATTGTCAATTCTGTGCCAACTTCTGCTAATGCGGAGTATTATGCTAAGATTGTTGCAGAGAAGGCCATGCTACGTCGATTAATCTCCAAGTTGACAGAGTCTGTCAATCAAGCTTACGAGGCTTCGCAACCAGCTGATGAAATCATTGCTCAGGCAGAAAAAGGCCTGATTGATGTCAGCGAAAATGCTAATCGAAGTGGATTTAAGAACATTCGAGATGTGTTGAATATCAACTTTGGAAATCTGGAAGCTCGCTCGCAACAAACGACCGATATTACAGGTATTGCGACAGGCTATCGTGACTTGGATCATATGACGACTGGTCTTCATGAGGAGGAGTTGATTATCTTAGCAGCTCGTCCGGCGGTTGGTAAGACAGCCTTTGCCTTGAATATCGCTCAGAACATTGGGACTAAGTTGGACAAAACGGTTGCTATTTTTTCACTGGAAATGGGTGCGGAAAGTCTAGTGGATCGTATGTTGGCGGCAGAAGGTTTGGTGGAATCGCATTCTATCCGTACGGGTCAATTGACTGATGAGGAATGGCAAAAGTATACCATTGCTCAAGGGAATCTAGCCAACGCGAGTATCTATATCGATGATACTCCAGGGATTCGGATCACGGAAATTCGTTCTCGTTCTCGTAAACTGGCTCAAGAAACTGGAAATCTTGGTTTGATTTTAATAGACTATTTGCAGCTTATCACGGGAACTGGTCGGGAAAATCGTCAACAAGAGGTTTCAGAAATTTCACGTCAGTTGAAAATTTTAGCTAAGGAACTGAAGGTTCCAGTAATCGCTCTAAGTCAGCTTTCTCGTGGTGTAGAACAACGTCAGGATAAGAGACCGGTCTTGTCTGATATTCGTGAATCTGGGTCTATTGAGCAGGACGCTGATATCGTAGCCTTTCTTTATCGCGACGACTACTATGAGCGTGGTGGTGAAGAAGAGGAAGGCATACCGAATAATAAGGTAGAAGTTATTATCGAGAAAAACCGTAGTGGAGCTCGTGGAACGGTGGAATTAATTTTCCAAAAAGAATACAATAAATTTTCAAGTATCTCAAAGAGGGAGGCATAAGATGTCAGATGCATTTACAGATGTAGCCAAGATGAAAAAAATAAAAGAAGAAATCAAGGCACATGAGGGACAAGTCGTAGAAATGACTTTGGAGAATGGTCGTAAGCGCCAAAAAAATAGACTGGGTAAGCTAATTGAGGTTTATCCATCCCTATTTATCGTTGAATTTGGGAACGTTGAAGGAGATAAACAAGCTAATGTTTACGTTGAATCCTTCACTTACTCAGATATCCTTACAGAAAAGAATTTGATTCATTATCTTGACTAAAGTGAGAAATTTTCTCACTTTTTCTTTTTTCTCCGAATAGTTTAAGTGAAGGTAATCTTCGATTTATATTATTTTTCAAGGAGGAAGAATGAAAATTTCACCATTTAAAGTAACAGAGACAGGATCTTCTTTTAGAAAATCAGCTAAAAAAGTTGTTCCCTTTTTAGTAGTAGGATTGATGCTAGCAGCGGGTGATAGTGTATATGCCTATTCCGGAGGAAATGGATCGATGGCGCGTGGGGATGATTATCCTGCTCATTATAAAAATGGGAGCCAGGAGATTGATAAGTGGCGGATGTATTCTCGTCAGTGTACTTCTTTTGCAGCCTTTCGTTTGAGTAATGTCAATGGTTTTGAGATTCCGGGAGCTTATGGAAATGCGAATGAATGGGGCTATCGTGCTCGTCGTGAAGGATATCGTGTCGATAATAGACCAGCGATTGGCTCCATTGCTTGGTCGACTGCAGGAACTTATGGTCATGTTGCTTGGGTGTCAAATGTAATAGGAGATGAGATTGAGATTGAAGAATACAATTATGGAATAAGGGAATCTTACAATAAGCGCGTCGTGAAGGCGAATACTATGACTGGTTTTATTCATTTTAAAGATTTAGCTGGTGGCAGTGTTGGGAATAGTCAATCCTCAGCTTCAACAGGAGGAACACATTATTTTAAGACTAAGGCTGCTATCAAAAATCAGCCTCTAGCTAGCGCAACTGCGATTGATTACTATTATCCTGGGGAGAATGTTCATTATGATCAAATTCTCGAAAAAGATGGATACAAGTGGTTGAGTTATACGGCTTATAACGGAAGTCGTCGCTATATCCAGCTAGAGGGAGTAACCTCTTCACAGAATCAATCAGGGAATAGTTCTAACTATGGATCCAATAATGGATTGACTATTGGTTGGAAGAAAATAAATGGTAGTTGGTATCATTTCAAATCAAATGGGTCTAAATCAACGGGTTGGCTGAAAGACGGATCTAGTTGGTATTATTTGAAATCATCTGGTGAAATGCAGACAGGCTGGTTAAAGGAAAATGGTCTGTGGTATTATTTAGATAGTTCAGGTGCAATGAAAACGGGCTGGTACCAAGTATCTGGTAAGTGGTATTATTCTTACTCTTCAGGCGCCTTAGCTGTTAATACGACGGTGGATGGTTATACTGTAAATCATAACGGTGAGTGGGTTTAATTTTAAGTAATTGAATCTGAACAGGAGAGAAATCTCCTGTTTTTTTGTTATGTGACTATTAGTCCGTCTCGCTCCGTTAGGTGAGAGACAAAAA
>CAURTW010000001.1:0-50597 GCA_963527705.1 uncultured Streptococcus sp. | reverse complement strand
TCCTATCTACCAACCTGAAAAATTATCTGGAAGTCCAGAGATGGAAGCTATTATGAAACTAGGAGCAGATGGAATTGTGACTGCTGCTTTTGGGCAGTTTCTCCCAAGTAAACTCCTTGATAGCATGGATTTTGCGGTCAATGTTCACGCCTCCCTTCTTCCAAAACACCGTGGTGGAGCGCCTATCCATTATGCCTTGATTCAAGGTGATGAGGAAGCTGGTGTGACCATTATGGAAATGGTCAAGGAAATGGATGCAGGAGATATGATTTCTCGTCGCAGCATCCCTATAACAGATGAGGACAATGTTGGTACCTTATTTGAGAAATTGGCGCTAGTTGGTCGTGATTTGCTCCTGGATACCCTGCCTGCCTATATTGCTGGTGATATTAAACCTGAACCGCAGGATCCAAGTCAGGTTACTTTCTCTCCAAATATCAAGCCAGAAGAAGAAAAACTGGATTGGACTAAAAGCAATCGCCAACTCTTTAACCAAATCCGTGGAATGAACCCCTGGCCTGTTGCCCACACTTTCCTTAAAGGCGACCGCTTTAAAATTTATGAAGCCTTGTCAGTAGAAGGTCAGGGAAATCCAGGTGAAATCCTCTCTATTGGCAAGAAAGAATTAATTGTCGCAACGGCAGTAGGAGCTCTGTCTCTCAAACAAGTGCAGCCAGCAGGCAAACCTAAGATGGACATTGCTTCCTTCCTCAACGGTGTTGGACGGACATTGACAGTAGGAGAACGATTTGGTGACTAAAGTAGAAACAGCTAGAAGTCTAGCCCTAGCAGTATTAGAGGATGTCTTTATCAACCAAGCATACTCAAACATCGCCTTAAATAAGCATCTCAAGGGAAGCCAACTTTCAGCAGCAGACAAGGGTTTGGCGACCGAGCTGGTCTATGGAACGGTAGCCCGTAAACTGACTCTGGAATGGTACCTATCCCACTTTATCGAAGACAGAGATCAGTTAGACAGCTGGCTCTACGTCCTTCTCCTCATGAGTGCCTACCAACTCCGCTATTTGGACAAGATTCCAGACCATGCTGTGGTCAATGAAGCAGTAGAATTGGCCAAAGTCCGTAAAAAAGGCAGTGAAAAATTGGTCAACGCCGTCCTTCGTCGTATTCTACGTGAAGGCTGGCCAGATATCACCAGCATCAAACGAAAAAACAAGCGTGATTCCATTGCCTATTCTCTCCCAGTTTGGCTAGTTGCCAAGCTCAAGGAAGAATACGGAGAGGAGCGAGCGCAAGCTATTTTTGAAAGTCTTTTGGTGCGCAACAAGGCCAGTATTCGTGTGACTGATTTAAACCGAAAAGAGGAAATCCAAACCTTGTTGGAGGCCAGTGCTTCACCTTTGTCTGTTTCTGGTCTGGTTAAGGAGCAAGGCCACTTTGCGGGACATGACCTATTTTCAGAGGGGGCTATTACTATCCAAGACGAGTCTAGTCAGCTGGTTGCTCCGACGCTTGATTTAAAAGGGCATGAGCAGGTTCTAGATGCCTGTGCTGCTCCGGGTGGGAAAACAGCCCATATAGCCTCTTATCTCACGACAGGTCAGGTTACTGCTCTGGACTTGTACGACCATAAGTTGGACTTAATTCAAGAAAACGCCCAACGTCTAGGGGTTGCAGATCGGATTCAAAGGCAAAAATTGGATGCCAGAAAGGTACATGAGTTTTTTGGTCAGGATTCTTTTGATAAGATTTTGGTGGATGCTCCCTGTTCAGGAATCGGTCTTCTGCGCCGAAAACCAGACATCAAATACAATAAAGAAACGGCAGATTTCGCGTCCTTGCAGGAAATTCAGCTAGAAATATTAGGTAGTGTTTGTCAAACACTACGCAAAGGTGGTATAATAACTTATAGTACCTGTACTATTGTCTCAGAGGAGAACTTTCAAGTCGTACAGGCATTTTTAGAAAGTCATCCTGAATTTGAGCAGGTAACACTAGAACATGAATGTAAGGATATCATGAAAGATGGCTGTATCCTCATTACACCTGAATTGTATGGAAGTGATGGATTCTTCATCAGTCAATTTCGCAAGATATCGGATTAGGAAGGAACTAACACATGGAAATTTCATTATTAACAGATGTTGGTCAGAAACGAACAAATAACCAAGACTATGTCAACCACTATGTCAATAGAGCTGGACGTACCATGATTATCCTAGCTGATGGTATGGGAGGTCATCGTGCAGGGAATATCGCTAGTGAAATGGCGGTAACAGACCTAGGTGTAGCTTGGGTAGATACTCAAATCGATACAGTTAATGAAGTGCGTGAATGGTTTGCTAACAACCTTGAGATTGAAAATCAAAGGATTAACCAATTGGGACAAGATGAAGCCTATAAAGGAATGGGAACAACTCTCGAGGCTGTTGCTATTATTGGCAATCAGGCTATCTATGCCCACATTGGGGATTCTCGTATCGGTTTGATTCGTGGAGAAGAATACCACCAGTTAACAAGCGACCATTCTTTGGTCAATGAATTGCTCAAGGCTGGTCAATTGACACCTGAAGAAGCAGCTAGCCACCCACAGAAAAATATTATTACCCAGTCAATTGGTCAAAAAGACGAAATTCAGCCTGATTTTGGAATGATTACCCTTGCGACAGGAGATTATCTCCTACTTAATAGCGATGGATTAACCAACATGATTTCAGGCAGTGAGATTTGTGATATTGTAACCAGTGATATTCCTTTGGCAGATAAAACAGCGACGCTCGTGCGTTTTGCTAACAATGCAGGAGGTTTAGACAATATTACGGTTGCCCTTGTTTCTATGAACGAGGAGGATGAAGAATGATCCAAATCGGCAAGATTTTTGCCGGACGCTATCGGATTGTGAAACAGATTGGTCGAGGAGGCATGGCAGATGTCTATTTGGCCAAGGATTTGATCCTAGACGGGGAAGAAGTGGCAGTGAAGGTCCTGAGGACCAACTACCAAACAGATCCCATTGCAGTGGCTCGTTTTCAGCGTGAAGCGAGAGCTATGGCGGATCTGGACCATCCTCATATCGTTCGGATAACAGATATTGGTGAGGAAGACGGTCAACAGTATCTTGCAATGGAGTATGTTGCTGGACTAGACCTTAAACGCTATATCAAGGAACACTATCCTCTTTCTAATGAAGAAGCAGTCCGTATTATGGGACAAATCCTCCTAGCCATGCGTTTGGCCCATACCAGAGGAATTGTCCATAGGGACTTGAAACCTCAAAATATCCTTTTGACACCAGATGGGACTGCCAAAGTCACAGACTTTGGGATTGCGGTAGCCTTTGCAGAGACAAGTCTGACCCAGACTAACTCTATGCTGGGTTCGGTTCATTACTTGTCACCAGAGCAGGCGCGTGGTTCGAAGGCGACTGTGCAGAGTGATATCTATGCCATGGGGATTATTTTCTATGAGATGCTGACAGGCCATATCCCTTATGACGGGGATAGTGCGGTGACCATTGCTCTCCAGCATTTCCAGAAACCACTGCCGTCAGTTATAGCTGAGAATCCATCTGTGCCTCAGACTTTAGAGAATGTTGTCATCAAGGCAACTGCCAAGAAATTGACAGATCGTTATCAGTCAGTTGCAGAGATGTATGTGGACTTGTCTAGTAGTTTGTCTTATAATCGTCGCAATGAGCCTAAATTGGTGTTTAATGATACCACTAAGGCTGACACCAAGACTCTTCCTAAAGTTCCACAAAGTACCTTGACTTCGATTCCTAAGGTGCAAACACAAAGTCCAAAGCCACAGACTGCGAAGCCGAGTCAGCAGGCTTCAGAGGACAATTACGCAACCAAGCCTGTTAAGAAACGGAAATTTAGAGTTCGCTATATGATTTTGTTGGCCAGCATTGTATTGGTGGCAGCTTCTCTTATTTGGATACTATCCAGAACTCCTGCAACCATTGCCATTCCAGATGTGGCAGGTAAGACAGTGGCGGAAGCCAAGGAAACCCTCAAGAAAGCCAATTTTGAGATTGGCGAGGAGAAATCAGAGGCTAGTGAAAAGGTGGAAGAAGGGCGGATTATCCGTACAGATCCTGACGCTGGAACTGGTCGAAAAGAAGGAACGAAAATCAATTTGGTTGTCTCATCAGGTAAGCAATCTTTCCAATTGAGCAATTATATCGGCCGTAAATCGACCGATGTTATCGCAGAACTCAAGCAGAAGAAGGTACCTGAAAATCTCATCAAGATAGAGGAAGAAGAATCAAGCGAGAGTGAAGAAGGAACAGTTCTTAGACAGAGCCCGTCAGCTGGAACAACTTATGATTTGAGTAAGGCCTCAACAATTACTTTAACTATTGCTAAGAAAGTAACCAGTGTTGTTATGCCAAGTTATATAGGATCTAGTCTTGAATTTACTAAAAATAATCTCGTTCAAATTGTCGGTATTAAAGAAGCCAACATTGAAGTTGTAGAAGTTACCACAGCTCCTTCCGGAACTGCTGAAGGTACCGTCGTTGAACAGAGTCCAAGAGCAGGTGAAAAGGTAGATTTGAATAAGACACGCATCAAGATTTCAATTTACAAACCGAAAACACCGCCGTCAACATCATCATCAGCACCAGCCCAACGTGGAAACCAAGGTTCTACTACAACACCAAGTCAGGGGAACCAGCAAGGAAATCAACGAGGAGATACTCATTCTACTAATCAATCAAGTAGTGAGGGAAGCCACGAAAATTCACGTAATTAAATGAATCTTTGTCATGATTTCATGGCAAAGATTTTTTTTGACTCCAGATTTGTGATAGAATAGAGGAAGTTGATAAAAGGAGGAAAGTATGGAAGAATCAAGAGAATTAAATGCCGTCATCGATGTGATTATGTTAGCTGGAACCATTCTTCTCAAAAGTGGCTCAGAGATTCATCGTGTAGAAGATACCATGATTCGGATTGCGCATTCGCAGGGGATTGTGGATTGCAATGTTCTTGCCATGCCTGCTGCCATCTTTTTCTCCATTGAAAATACCAATATTTCGCGAATGAAACGCGTGACCTCATCTTCTTATAACATCGAAAAAGTCTGCGATGTCAACCAGATTTCTCGTCAGCTGGTTGGGGGGCAAATTGATTTAGAAACAGCCTTCAAGCAATTGACGGCTTTGCAAGCCCAACCTCTTCCTTATACCAAGTTGCAGGTGACTCTGGCTGCGACCTTTAGTGCTCCTTTCTTTTCAATTATGTTTAGTGGAAATATCTACGACGCACTCGGGGCAGGAGTGGCGACCTTATTTGGTTTTGCCTTTTCCCTCTATGTGGAAAAGTTTATCCGAATTCCCTTTGTAACAGCCTTTGCTGGAGCTTTTGTCTTTGGGATGATAGCTCAGTTTTGGGCGCGCTACACAGGCTTTCCCTCAACGGCAGATTTGATTATAGCTGGTGCGGTCATGCCTTTTGTACCAGGAATTGCCTTGACCAATGCGGTCCGTGATATTATGACTAACCACATAAACTCTGGTATGAGCAAGATGTTTGAATCCCTGCTCATCACCCTTGCTTTAGGGGCAGGAACTTCTGTCGCCTTGGTATTGATGAATTGATATGACACTAACAACCTTTTTATTACAAGCAGTAGCAAGTCTTCTTGCTATAATCACTTTTTTAATCGTACTCAATGTTCAACGTTCTATGCTCTTACCAGGAGGAATTTTGGGCATGGCTGTCTGGCTGATTTATCTCTTGCTTAAAGAACCGACCAATGTCATCGTAGCCACCTTCATTGCGGCTATTATCGGTTCTTGTATCAGCCAGATTTTAAGTATTCTTTATAAGACTCCTGCTGTGGTCTTTATCTTGGCCATCTTGGCACCTCTGGTTCCGGGTTATCTTTCCTATCGGACAACTGCCTTTTTTGTGACAGGGGATTACAATCATGCCATTGCGAGTGCTACCTTGGTTGTCATGTTGGCTCTGGTAATCTCTATTGGAATGGCTAGTGGAACAGTAATTCTCAGATTTTATTCCTACTTAAGAAAACAGCATAAAAGTTAGAATAATAAGCGACTTGATTTGGTGAATCAAGTCTTTTTTCTCTCTTTTACTGCCATTTGTGATAAAATAGTATAGAACGATTTTTTACAATGAATGATAAAACAGAGGTAAATATGACAATCGGTATTGATAAGATTGGTTTTGCGACCAGTCAATACGTCTTGAAATTACAAGACTTAGCAGAAGCGAGGGGAGTTGACCCCGAAAAATTTAGCAAGGGACTCTTGTTAAATGAAATTAGTATTGCGCCACTGACTGAGGACATTGTTACCTTGGCAGCTAGTGCAAGCAACTCTATTTTAACAGACAAAGAAAAAGAAGAAATCGATATGGTCATCGTGGCGACCGAGTCAGGGATTGACCAGAGTAAGGCAGCGGCAGTCTTTGTTCATGGCTTGTTAGGCATTCAGCCTTTCGCCCGTAGCTTTGAAATTAAAGAAGCCTGCTATGGAGCGACAGCTGCCCTTCATTATGCTAAATTGCATGTGGAAAATTCTCCAGAGTCTAAGGTTTTGGTCATTGCCAGTGATATTGCCAAGTATGGTGTGGGAACTCCAGGTGAGCCAACCCAGGGTGCTGGAAGTGTGGCGATGCTAATTACTCAAAATCCGCGCATCATGGCCTTTAACAATGATAACGTTGCTCAAACGCGAGACATCATGGATTTCTGGCGTCCGAACTACTCAAGCACTCCTTATGTAAACGGCATGTACTCGACCCAACAGTATCTTGATTGCCTGACAACGACTTGGGATGAATACAAGAAACGCTATGATTGGACGATGGATGACTTTGCGGCTATCTGCTTCCACTTGCCTTATCCTAAGTTGGCCCTAAAAGGCTTGCGCAAGATGATGGACAAAACTTTGTCTAAAGAAAAACAGGATAGTTTGCAAGAGAACTTTGATAAGTCCATCCTTTACAGTCAGATGATTGGAAATATCTACACGGGTTCCCTCTTCCTCGGGCTTCTCTCCCTTTTGGAAAATGCAGAGACTTTGAAGGCTGGAGATAAAATTGCCCTCTACAGTTACGGAAGCGGCGCGGTTTCAGAGTTCTTTAGTGGTGAATTGGTCGAAGGCTATGAGGCTTACCTTGATAAGGACCGCTTGAGCAAACTCAAACAACGTACAGCATTGTCAGTTGTAGACTATGAAAAAGTCTTCTTCGAAGAGGTGCAGTTGGATGAGTCTGGTTCAGCCCAATTTGCAGGCTATGAACATCAAGACTACGCCTTGGTTGAAATTGTCGACCACCAACGCCGTTATAGCAAGGTTGAAAAATAATGAAGATAAGTTGGAATGGATTTTCTAAAAAATCATACCAAGAGCGCCTCGAGCTGTTAAAAGCTCAGGCGCTCCTTAGTCCTGAGAGACAAGGGAGTTTGGAGCAGGATGAACAGATGAGTGTGACTGTTGCAGACCAGCTGAGTGAGAATGTGGTGGGAACTTTTTCTTTACCTTATTCGCTGGTCCCAGAGGTTCTCGTTAACGGTCAGGAATACACAGTTCCCTATGTGACAGAAGAACCGTCCGTGGTTGCTGCGGCTAGCTATGCCAGTAAAATCATCAAGCGTTCAGGTGGCTTTACTGCACAGGTTCATGAGCGCCAAATGATTGGGCAGGTAGCCCTTTATCAAGTTGCTGATCCTGAACAAGCTCAAGAGAAGATTGCTAGCAAGAAGGCTGAACTCTTGGAGTTTGCCAATCAAGCCTATCCTTCCATTGTTAAACGCGGGGGCGGGGCGCGTGATCTGCATGTCGAGCAGATAAAAGGCGAAACAGACTTTTTAGTCGTTTATCTTCATGTCGATACCCAGGAAGCCATGGGTGCCAATATGCTCAACACCATGTTGGAAGCCTTGAAACCAGTCTTAGAAGAACTCAGTCAGGGGCAAAGTCTTATGGGAATCCTGTCCAACTACGCGACCGATTCTCTGGTGACTGCAAGCTGTCGCATCGCCTTTCGCTACTTGAGCCGCCAAAAGGATCAAGGACGAGAGATTGCAGAGAAAATTGCGTTGGCTAGTCAGTTTGCGCAGGCTGATCCTTACCGAGCTGCTACTCACAATAAAGGGATTTTTAACGGTATTGATGCCATTTTGATTGCCACTGGTAATGACTGGCGTGCCATCGAAGCCGGGGCCCATGCTTTTGCAAGTCGAGATGGCCGTTATCAAGGTCTCAGCTCTTGGCGTCTATACTTGGAGACAGAAGAATTGGTTGGTCAAATGACTCTTCCTATGCCTGTAGCAACCAAGGGTGGCTCTATCGGCCTCAATCCTCGTGTAGCCCTTAGTCACGAACTACTGGGAAATCCTTCTGCCAAAGAATTAGCTCAGATTATCGTTTCTATCGGGCTTGCCCAAAACTTTGCAGCCCTGAAAGCCTTGGTCAGTACAGGGATTCAGCAAGGCCACATGAAATTGCAGGCCAAATCCTTGGCACTTCTCGCAGGTGCTAGTGAATCCGAGGTAGCTCCCATAGTCGAGCGCCTCATTGCAGATAAAATCTTTAATCTCGAGACTGCCCAACGTTATCTAGAAAACTTAAGATCATAAAAAACTCAGACGAATTGGTCTGAGTTTTCTTGTACTTAAATACTTTTTCCAGATAATAGAGTAACTGGTAAGAAGTAACCAGTTGTTGCGACTTCCTTGCCTTCAATCTTTTGCAAGAGTAGGTCAACAGTGAGGCAGGCAATTTCTTCCAAAGGTTGCTTCACAGTCGTCAAATGAGGATAGTAATTCTCGATAAAGTAGGTGCCATCATAGCCGATTATTTTAAGCTCTTCCGGGACAGAAATTCCCAGTTCCTGAGCAATTTTAATGACTAGAATAGCAGTCAAATCATCCGAAGCAAAGATGGCATCTGGTTTTTGACGGGTCAAGATATTCTTGATTTCCATTTCTTTTCTGACTGGAGAAAAGTCACTGGAAACATTGATAATAGGAGCTTTTGGGAGTACAGAAGCAAAACCAGCGTGGCGTAGTCCAGTTGGTGAATTGGAATTGTCATTCCCTGTAATCATGATGATAGACTGAGCACCTGTCTTGACTAAGGTCTGGGCTGCGAGAACCCCACCAGCGTAGTTGTCAGAGGAGACGACAGGAATATCTGGTGACAGATTTCGGTCAAAGGAAATAATTGGTGCCGTCACGCGATTGTAGTCTTCGATTCCCAAGTTGTGACTACCCGAAATGATGCCGTCCACCTGATTGGCTTCTAACATTTCGATGTATTCGCGTTCCTTTTCAGAATCGTGCTCACTGTTGCAGATGATGGTCTTATAACCATTTTTGAAGAGTTGGTGTTCCAGCTTATCAATCAATTCTGCATAGAAAACATTGGAAATATTGGGGAAAATCAAGCCGATTAACTTAGCTGATTTTCCTTGCAGACTACGAGCCAGGTTGTTGGGTTTATAGCCCAATTCTCGCATGGCTTCATTTACTTTTTGAATAGTTTTCTCAGATAGATAACCTTTTTTATTGATAACACGAGAAACGGTAGTAGGGCTGACGCCTGCGAGTTTTGCGACATCAGTTAGTTTTGCGACCATAATCTAATTCATAGTAAGTTCCAGTTGGGTTTCCAGACTTGATCAGGATACCATTTTGGTCTGCATGTGGGAAGACACGACCAGAAAATACTTTTTCTCCTTTATTGATGAAAATTTCAAAGACAGTGTTATCGATGAAAATTGTAGCAGTAGTAGCCTGATGATCGATTGGGCAAGAACGAGTTGTCCCAAATTCTTGAGAATACTGTTCACCAGCTTGGCTACGATCCACTGTCACTTGACCGTTTACAAGGTCAAAGTTGATTACAAGTCCCTTGCCTTCTTTATCAGCAAGTAAGACAATCTCGCTCTGACTATTGGCTTCCAAGTTGAGTTCAAGTTCGTAGCTGTTATTGGTTTGGGTACGGTTTGAGAAGGCTTCTTCAGAAGCACGAAGGCCCTTGATAGTCGCGACTGGGTATTGGTAGAGTTTGCCATCTTTGATAGTTAGTTCTTTGACCAAAGAGAAGGTTCCTTGGTGGTCAAAACGGTCAGATGGGTAAGAAACATCTGGCAAACCAAGCCAGCTAACTGCTAGAGCACGTCCATCAGGAGCGTTGAATGCTTGGGTTGCATAGGCTTCAAAACCAAAATCCATGTTTTGGAGTTGAGACACATCTACCATTTTGGCATTTTCAGGGTCAAAGGAAGCCCCGATTTTATACATATTTGGATAGATATTATCGTAGTCTAGAACATCTTTATCCAATCCTTGTGGGCAGTAGAGAAGGACAGGTTGCTCGCCTACAAAGACTAGATTTGGGCATTCCATCATGTAGGCAGTGCGGTCGTTAGCAAAGTCAAGGTCGCCAACAGCTTGCCAGTTTGTATAGTCGTTGTCCACAGCCTTGTAGAGACGAACGAAGCCTTTTTTCTCCAAATCTTGTCCACCGACGATGGCATAGTATTGACCTTTAAAATTAAAAATTTGCGGATCGCGGAAGTGGTCTGTAGAGTCTGCCGGCTGGTCAATTAAGATCTTGTCAATCTTCGTAATATTGCCTTCCTTATCCATCAAAGCCCCAATCTGGTATGGGTGACGGATCCAATTTTCATCGCGGACATTTCCTGTATAAAATAGGAATAAGTTATCGCCAAACTGCATGGCAGAACCAGAGTAGGCACCGTGGCTATCTAATGGAGTGTCAGGCAAAACTTTGACTCCAGTTTCTGTGAAATGAACCAAGTCCTCACTTTCCAATTGAACCCAAGATTTCAAACCGTGGGCTGCACCAAAAGGAAAGTTCTGATAAAAGACAATCCACTTCCCATCAAAGTAAGAAAAGCCATTGGGGTCATTGAGAAGTCCTGTTTTTGGCTCAACATGGTAATGAGTATGCCATGGAGATTGTGCCATATTTTCTTTTATATTTTGAATTTCTTCTTGCGTCCAATCTTGATAAAGTCTGTAACGACGCTCAGTTGTCCATTCCATTCATTCATTCCTCCAAAAATCTTATCACTTTTAATAGTAACCGTTTTCGGAAAAAAAAGCAAGCCTTTTATGTTAAAAAAGAGAAAAAACTGTCAAACGTTTATCACAAAATAAATGCAGGAAATCAATCCACTTTTCAATAAAATATGAAAGAGAATGAAACAAAACCCTTTTTAACCAAGATTTTAAACTTATTTTTTCAAGGAATACCTGATAAAACAGTCAAAATCAATCAATCTAAAGCATGCTTACTAAGTGGATAGAATATTTTTTCTGCAAAACGCTTGACATATTTCTAAAACATGATAAAATAATAGTCGTAGGGCGGATAAAATCGCTTTCAAACAAGAACAAAATTTTATATAAGGAGATTTTTGCAAATGAACAATCAGGAAATTGCAAAAAAAGTCATCGATGCCTTGGGCGGACGTGAAAATGTCAACAGTGTTGCCCACTGTGCGACTCGTCTTCGTGTCATGGTCAAAGATGAAGGAAAAATCAATAAAGAAGTGATTGAGAACTTGGAAAAAGTTCAAGGTGCTTTCTTTAACTCAGGTCAATACCAAATCATCTTTGGTACAGGTACAGTTAACAAAATGTACGATGAAGTTGTTGCACTTGGTTTGCCAACATCATCTAAAGATGACATGAAAGCAGAAGCTGCTAAACAAGGAAATTGGTTCCAACGTGCTATCCGTACTTTCGGTGACGTCTTTGTACCAATCATCCCAGTTATCGTAGCAACTGGTCTCTTCATGGGTGTGCGTGGTCTCTTGACTGCTCTTGGAATGACACTTCCAGCTGACGTGACAACATATACTCAAATCTTGACAGATACAGCCTTCATCATCTTGCCAGGTTTGGTTGTATGGTCAACCTTCCGCGTATTCGGTGGAAATCCAGCCGTTGGTATCGTCCTCGGTATGATGCTGGTTTCTGATTCGCTTCCAAACGCCTGGGCTGTAGCATCAGGTGGTGAAGTAACAGCTATGAACTTCTTTGGCTTCATTCCTGTTGTTGGTTTGCAAGGTTCCGTTCTTCCAGCCTTCATCATTGGGGTGGTCGGAGCCAAGTTTGAAAAAGCTCTCCGCAAAGTGGTTCCAGATGTCTTGGATCTCTTGGTGACGCCATTCGTGACACTTTTGGTGATGTCTATCCTTGGACTCTTTGTCATCGGACCAGTCTTCCATGTTGTTGAGAACTACATCCTTATCGGTACAAAAGCGATTCTTGGCTTGCCATTTGGTCTTGGTGGTTTCTTGATTGGTGGGGTTCACCAATTGATTGTCGTGTCAGGTGTGCACCACATCTTCAACTTGCTTGAAGTGCAATTGCTTGCTGCTGACCATGCTAATCCATTCAACGCGATCATCACTGCGGCTATGACAGCCCAAGGTGCTGCGACTGTTGCGGTTGGTGTTAAAACTAAAAATCCAAAACTGAAAACACTTGCTTTCCCAGCTGCTCTTTCTGCCTTCCTCGGTATTACAGAGCCTGCTATCTTCGGGGTGAACTTGCGTTTCCGTAAACCATTCTTCCTTTCATTGATTGCTGGTGCAATCGGTGGTGGATTGGCTTCAATCCTTGGACTTGCTGGTACTGGTAGTGGTATCACTATCATCCCTGGTACAATGCTTTACATCGGTAATGGACAACTTCCACTATACCTTCTTATGGTAGCTGTATCATTTGCACTTGGTTTTGCTCTTACTTACATGTTTGGTTATGAGGATGAAAAAGAAGTTGCTACTGAAGTAGAGACAGAACGTTTGGTCCAAGAAGAAACAACTGGTAACATTCCAGCAGCTCTTCAAAATGAAACACTTGTAACTCCTATTGTTGGTGATGTTGTCGCTCTTGCTGATGTCAATGACCCAGTCTTCTCAAGCGGAGCTATGGGGCAAGGTATCGCTGTGAAACCAAGTCAAGGTGTGGTATATGCACCAGCTGATGCTGAAGTTTCAATTGCCTTTCCAACAGGACATGCTTTTGGTTTGAAAACAACTGATGGTGCTGAAGTTTTGATTCACGTTGGTATCGACACTGTAACAATGAACGGTGACGGTTTTGAAGCAAAAGTTGCTCAAGGTGATAAGGTTAAAGCTGGCGATGTTCTAGGAACATTTGACTCAAACAAAATCGCTGCAGCTGGTCTTGATGATACAACAATGGTTATCGTTACAAATACAGCTGACTACGCTTCAGTAGCTCCAGTCGCAACAGGTTCAGTTGCGAAGGGAGATGCTGTTATTGAAGTGAAAATCTAATTAATCCTCTCAAAATGAAAACGAACAAATGACATGTTTGTTCGTTTTTGCTTGAATGGTAAGATTTACAGAGGAAAATCTAAAAAATAGAGAAATTTAGCCTTTCGAAATATGCTATAATAAAGAAAATAAAAACAAGAGGTTTATCATGACAAAATTATATGGAAGCTTGGAAGCAGGCGGTACAAAGTTTGTCTGTGCTGTCGGTGATGAAAACTTTAACGTTGTAGAAAAAACACAATTTCCAACAACAACTCCAATCGAAACAATCGATAAAACCATCGAGTTCTTCTCGAAATTCGATAACCTTGCTGGTCTTGCAGTTGGTTCATTTGGTCCGATTGATATTGATAAAAACTCAAAAACCTATGGCTTTATCACAACAACTCCAAAACCAAACTGGGCAAATGTGGACTTGCTTGGTGCCCTTCGTCGCGCCCTCAACGTGCCAATGTACTTCACTACAGACGTAAACAGCTCTGCCTATGGTGAAGTGGTTGCCCGTAACAATGCTGGTGGCCGTATCGAAAACTTGGTTTACTACACAATCGGTACAGGTATCGGTGCAGGTGTTATCCAACGTGGTGAGTTTATCGGTGGTGTGGGTCACCCTGAGATGGGTCATTATTATGTTGCTAGACACCCAATGGATATTGAAAAAGAGTTTAAGGGTGTTTGTCCTTTCCATAAGGGATGTCTGGAAGGCTATGCAGCTGGTCCAAGTTTGGAAGCTCGTACAGGTGTACGTGGGGAAAATATTGAACTCAACAACCCTGTTTGGGATGTTCAAGCCTACTATATCGCTCAAGCTGCGGTTAATGCGACAGTGACTTTCCGCCCAGACGTGATTGTCTTTGGTGGAGGGGTCATGGCTCAACAACATATGCTGGACCGTGTCCGTGAGAAATTTACAGCTCTTCTCAACGGTTACCTACCAGTACCAGATGTGCGTGATTACATTGTAACGCCAGCAGTCGCAGGAAATGGTTCTGCCACTCTTGGAAACTTTGTTCTTGCAAAAGAAGTTTCAAAATAAAGCACAAAATCCGCTTGGGAAACCAAACGGATTTTGTGGTTGAAAACAATATTTTTGAGCCTTTCCTTAAGTGATTACGGACGGTAGCGACTTTCTTCGAAATTCCATACCTAAACTTTGAGCCTAATGTCTCAAAGTTTCCGAACACCTGAAACCATTAGATTTCAGGTGTTTCTATCACGGCGAAAAGGCTAGGTAAGTCCTCGCCTCACTATCGAAAAATAGGAATGATTTCCATACCAAAGTATATTTAGTATCAAGCTATAATCAATCTACGCTCTAAAAATCCGCTTGGGAAACCAAACGGATTTTTTAAGTGTCAAAGCATTTGCCAGAAAAAGTCAATAATATAGGTCAGACCGTAGGTATAAACCACGAGGGTAAAGGGTTTGGTCAGAATGATGATGGTCATATAGCGCTTGAAGCTCATCTTGGTCAGGGCAGCCAGCATACAGAGAAAGTCAGCTGGACTAATGGGCCAAATCATCATAAAAATAAAGAAACGGTCAAAACGATTGCCCTTATCTAACCAACCGATATACTTGTCATAGGTGCGTTTGCTGACGACAGATTGGACAAAGGCAGCCCCATAGAGGCGCACCAGATAAAAGATAATGGCACAGCCAATCACGATGCCGATATAGTTGTAGATAGTCCCGATGATGTGACCGTAGATAAAGACCCCAGCCACCGAGGTCAAAGCCCCAGGAATGATAGGGACGACAGTCTGTAAAATCTGTAAAAAAATAAAGAGAGGTGGCCCCCAGATACCTGCCTGCTGGATAAAGGCAGAGAGGGTTTCCTTAGACTGTAAAATTCCAGCCTGATAAGCCCAAATACAGAAAATTAAACTCCCAACCCCACCGACAATCGATGAGATGTTGATAACTTGCTGTAAAAGGGGAGAAACAGCTTTCATTTGTTTATCCTGTGACATGTAAACTCCTCATAGATAGTATAACTCTACTATACCATATTTTGGAGGAGAAAGGGGGAATGAGTCTTTTTGCTATGGGAAGAGTGATGGATTTTGAGCTTAAACATGCTATAATAAAGGGAGCAGACATGTAGCAAAGGAGAGAGTATGATGCAGGTAAAACCAGAACTGGAAATAGAAAAACAACTGATTAACCAACTGGTAACTGGGGAAAGTCAATGGACTTATCGAGAAGACCTAAAAACAGAAGAACAACTATGGGAGAACTTCTTTGAGAAACTAGCCCAAAACAACGTAGCCCTACTAGCAGACCATCCTTTGACAGAGCAGGAAAAACGCCAGATAAAAAACCAACTCAACTTTATCAGCTACTACGATGCTGCCAAGTGGTTGGTCGGTGAAAACGGCATTGCCAAAGTCGAGGTTCAAAGAGAGGATGCAAGCCTAGGAACCATCCGATTATCCGTTATCTGGCGAGACAATATCGCAGCTGGAAAGTCTAGCTATGAAGTTGTCAATCAAGTCCAACGAGAAAAAGTAAATCCTCTGGATCAAGACCGTAGACTGGATGTTACTCTCCTCATCAACGGCTTACCTATGATTCAAATCGAGCTCAAGAGCTCCCAAGCAGCATTTATCGATGCTTTTCATCAGATAAAAAAATATGACCGTGAAGGGAAATTCCGTGGTATCTACTCTAGCTTGCAGATGTTTGTTGTGACCAACAAGGTTGATACTCGCTATATCGCTGCAGCTCGTGAAAATAAACTTAACAAGCAATTTCTAACCAAGTGGGTGGATAAGAACAATCATCCTGTGACAAATCTGACTAGCTTTGCCCACGAAGTCCTTTCTATCCCTCGTGCCCATCAGATGGTCATGCAGTATTCTGTTATTGATGATAGCAAGAAATCTCTCATCCTCTTGCGCCCCTATCAGATCCACGCAATCGAAGCAGTTCAAGAAGCCTCTCGCCAGCAAGCATCAGGCTATGTCTGGCATACGACAGGTTCAGGAAAGACTCTGACTTCCTATAAGGTAGCGAGGAATCTCCTTCAGATTCCTTCTATCCAAAAAACAATTTTTGTCGTTGACCGCAGGGACTTGGACCAACAGACTACCTCATCATTTCTCTCCTATGCGACCAATGATGTCATTGATATCGATGAGACAGATAATACCCATGATTTGGTCAAGCGTTTAGGAAGTAATGATAAGCGTGTGGTGGTGACCACTATCCAGAAAATCACCACCATGATGCGCAAGTTTGAACAAGGAATTTACCAAAGAGATGCGGACAAAATCAAGGGTCTCCGAGTGGCCTTTGTCGTGGATGAATGCCACCGTGCCGTGACTCCACAAACACAAAAAGACATTAAATCCTTTTTCCCTCAGTCCCTCTGGTATGGATTTACAGGCACACCCATCTTTAAGGAAAATAAACGCCAGCAGGTGGGAGACCTTGCCCAAACCACCCAGCAACAGTACGGTGACCGTCTCCATGAGTACACGGTCAAGGAAGCCATTCATGATGGAGCGGTTCTGGGCTTTAAGGTCGACTACCGCAATACCATCATCTCAGATCTCCTAGAAGAAGAGATTCCAGACCAGGCCTATGAGGACAAGGAGCACATGCTAGAGGTTCTAGATGCCATCCTCAATAAGAGTCAGCAACAGCTCAATATCCCTAAAGGGGTCGGAAAGAGCTATGAGGCTATCTTGACAGTCAAGTCCATCCCACGAGCACAGGCTTATTATAATCTGCTCAAGAGCATACTCGCTGGCAAGGAGCGGGTCAAGGTCTCCGAGCGGGTCAAACGCCATTTGCCAGATTTTCCAAAGTTTACCATCACTTACTCGGTGTCTGAAAATGAGGAAGAATCCATCGGCTACCAAGACCACATGAAGCAGGTCATGGAGGACTACAACCAAGAGTTTGATACCCACTTTACCATGGCGGATCTGCGTGGCTTTAATACGGATGTCAATAACCGTCTAGCTCGAAAGCAGGATAAATACCTCTATCGCAAGGAGCAGTTGGACTTAGTCATCGTTGTCAATCGTCTCTTAACGGGATTTGATGCGCCTTGTCTATCGACTCTCTTTATTGACCGCAAACCCATGCAACCGCAGGACTTGATACAGGCCTTTAGCCGAACCAACCGTATTTTTGATAGCAGTAAGACCTATGGTCATATCATCACCTTCCAAAAGCCTCTAGCCTTTAAGGAAGCAGTAGATAATGCCCTCAAGCTCTACTCAAATGGTGGTGAAAACGAGGTCCTAGCCCCGAGTTGGGAAGAGGAAAAGAGGAACTTTTTACGGAGTTGCAGTGATTTCAAAAATCTTGTTACTGATGACTATGTGAATGGTCTAGATTTTGAGCAAGTCTCTACGCCTGAGTTGAGGAAACTAGCTAAAACCTATCAAGCCTTTGATAAATACCTAGCCTCTATCCGAGTGTATAAAGAGTATGATGAGGAAGAGCTTTACAGTCAGATGGGACTTGATGGAGAAAAGTTGGAAAGGTATCTGGGACTTTATCGAAATGTCCTTGCAGAATTAAAAAGCCGAGTAGAGGATGATGACGATGGAGAGCCACTTGATATCCACTATGAACTGGAGTCTATCCAAGTAGACGAAATCAACTATGCCTATATCTTAACCTTGATCCAAAGCTTGATTGAGCAAGGCCAGAGTCAAGAAAAGAACCTAAGCGCTCAAGATAAGGAAGCGGTGAATAACTATATTCAGAGTCTTGAGAAGACCAATCCAAATCTTGCCCAGATCATCACTGAACTTTGGAGAGAGGTACAAGAACATCCGGAAAGCTATCGTGGTCAGTCTATCGCAAATATTTTGGATCAGATGATAGAGGCTGTCATCCAGCAACACATCCAAGTCTTTAGCAAGCGCTGGTATGTCGGCGAGGATGAACTCCGTTACTATGTCGAACACTACCGTAAGGGAGCTAAAAAACAACTAGGAGAAAGCCAGCTGACCAAGAGCCAGCGCTATCAAGACTATAAACTAGAGGTGGCGGACGCCCTCAATCCCCTCCTCTATAAAAAACAAATCAAGGAGGCTTGTAAGCAACTTGTTGAAGAAGTCATTGACCCACTCAGAGTGGGGAGATAGAGTTTTAAAACTGTAGTTAAACACTTGTTTAGATTTCTCAGTTAAAAATACAATAATCGGAGCTTAAATAAATATAATAGTTTAGTCGAAGTTATTTATTAGAGTAATTAAGAACTAAATAGAGAGGTATTCATATAAATGTCTGAAGATATTATTGAAAACGAATTAGCAGACTTTGATGTAATCAATGCTAATTCAAATAATCCTAAAATGATTATAGTAGGTAACGGATTTGATATCAGTGTGGGGATAAAAAGTTCGTATAATAATTTTGTAGAGTATTTAAGGGTTGAAGAGAAACTTGAAACAAATGAAGATATTTATAATTTTAATAAATTATTTTTACAAAAATTTGATGGAAAATCATTAAATTGGAACGATTTAGAGTCAATTTTTGAAAATCATATTAAAGAAATTAATGAGATAACTTATAATAGTGACGATGAAATCAGGAGTATATATAGTGTTACCGAAATAAATGCGTATCTTAAAGAGTTAGAAGACTTATTTTCGTCCTATTTGTCTGATTTTTACGAGAAATGGCATAATTCATACAGAGTTCAAAGAAATAATAAAAGCAGTTTGGTAGTTAATGAGGTTTATAAAAATATATTTAAAAATGCTGACGTAATTAACTTTAATTATACAAGTACTTTATATGATTTAAACTTAGTTCAAACTGGGAATAATAGCAATCAAAAATACTTTCAAGTACACGGATCTTTATTTGATAAGAACATTATTTTTGGAGGTGGATTCACTGGGAATGAAGAGTACAGCGGGTTTAATGTTCCAGGTTCTATGGACAATGACAAACTGATTCGAATAAAAAAAGATACGTCTTTATTTGAGAAACGCAGTCAATTGATAGAGAAAATAAAGAAATATAAGAAAAATTCAGTTGATACCTATATTATAGGTCACTCTATTTATGGAAGTGATTTGCCATTCTTGTCAAAAATATTTGAAAAATCAAAAAGAATTTATTTGTTTTATTTTGGTAATGATTATCTAATCAAATTACAAAAGATTAATAAAATTTTGAATACCGATATCTTAGAAAAAATAGTTTTAGTACCATTCTATGATATTTTGGTTAAAGATAGTGAAAAAAATTTAGAATTTGGAGGCAATAATACTACTTCAATTCAGCTGGACAATAATGATATTGAATTATTGAAAAGAATGTTCAATGTATCTTTGCCGATAATATATCCTTTTGACAAATTCATACTGACTAATAAACTTTTTATATTCAATCAGTTTCAATATTTAAAAATATCGAGTATTATAGAGTGCGAATCTTTAAAAAAGATTTTAAGTTTTTTAGATATAAAAGAAACATACAATGAAAAACTTCATGTAATAATTGATGGAGTTGGAGCAAAATCTGATGATAGGTTGCTTTTGGATGAGTTGTTTGATATGAAAGAGTTTATTGAATGTATAAAAAATAGTGAATCTATTGAAATTACAAACTCATCGTTAAGTATTGAGAAACTAAAAAATTTAATTTCAAGTACTGAAAAATGTAGAAAAATAAAAATTAGTAATTGTGTAATTTATTGTGATGGTGTTGAAAACGTTGAGATTGATATCAGTCAGCTTCAGACTATTGAATATTTTGAAATGTGTAAAAACAATATCATTGAGGAACATATAGTAAATATCATTGCTTCTAAAAATATAATTAGTAATACTTTGAAAAAAATAATAATTCGTGAAAATGAAAATATTAAGATAGATTATTCTTTGCTAAATTTTGTTAGTAATAGTCGCTATATTGAATTGGATTATCCAGAAAATAGTGAGTTTGGTTACGATATTTACTTTCCCAATGTGTCAACATTCATTCTTGATGCTCAGGAAGTAGATGTGGATCCAATTATCACTGGAATTATTCTCTCGCCAAAAATTAGATGCTTAAAATTGCTTGGTGTATCTTTGTCAGAGAAAACAAATGAAATAAAAGGAGAGACCGATACTTGTAGATTTTCATCGTTATTTAAGTTTGATGATAATAATCAAACAGATAAAACCCAATATTTATCCAATCTGATTGAAATAGAAATATCAGTTTTTGATGATAGTCAAAAATTAATATTTGATGTTGTTCCTAATCTTAGATATATTACATATAATGGCGAAGAGATGTCACTGTTAAATATGTGGGTTGATGCACAAAACATACAACAAGAAGCAAATGATAAAAAGCGTGAGGAGATTAGAAATATAGAAAATAAGAAAGACAAAGACTCGAAAGGTACTTTAGGCTTTACTTATATAAATAATCATAAGATAAGTAGGGGAGAAGAAAGTATTGAAGATAATCGAGAAAATACTAATACTAAAAAAATATCTTTTGAAACAAAAAATGATGTCTTTGATGCGATTTTAAAGTATATTTCTGAAAATAAATTAAAACACTCCGAAGATGTAGATAAAGTAAATTATGTTGAGGCAAAAAACATTGAAAAAGAAATCAATGAATTTGCTAAAACATGGGCAGTTGATAGCCAAGCGTTGACTTTTTATGTACTAAATTTTGATGTTGAAAATAAAAATGAAAAACAATTTGGAGAAACGGCTCTAAAAGACACAGCAAATTATGAAGAGTATCCTCTCAAGAATAACAAAATTAAATTGATCTATAAACAAGAACTTAATACTGCAATAAGGAAATTTGCGACTACTCTACATAAAAAATATAGTTTGTGAATGGAGAAAAAATAAATGGAAGAGAAAATCTTACCTATTTTAAGATTTGATAATTTTAACAATTATTGGCGGACGTCTTCGTTATTATCTCAAGTAGAAGTAAGAAGAGGTCTGACCTATAAACCAACCGACGTAAGAAGTAAGGGAGCACGGGTTTTAAGAAGCTCGAACATAGTAGATGATTCCTTCGTGATATCAGATGATGATGTGTTTGTAAGTAAAGATGTGATAAATATTCCCCGAGTAAGCAATGGAGATATTTTAGTAACTGCAGCTAATGGATCCACTAAGCTAGTCGGAAAACATGCAATTATAAAGAATTTACCAGGTGATGAAATAGTTGTCCATGGTGGTTTTATGTTATTGTTTAAAACTGAGCAGAATTCCTTCGTAAATGCTTGGATGAGTTCAAATGAGTATAAAAGAGTGTTACAATTTGTACAAGGCGGAAATGGTGCGATTGGAAATTTATCTAGTGCAATATTGAAAAGTATGAAAATGAGTGTCCCATCTCTCCCTGAACAATCCGCAATCGGCTCCCTCTTCCGTACCCTTGATGACCTTTTGGCTTACTACAAGGATAATATTGCTAACTACCAATCTCTCAAAACGAGCATGCTCTCCAAGATGTTCCCGAAAGCTGGACAGACAGTATCTGAGATTCGTTTGGAAGGATTTGAAGGAGAGTGGGAGAAGTATTACCTAGGTGATGTTTTTGAACAAGTATCAAATTACACTGAACCTTCTGTAGAAAACGAGTTATGGAGCTTAACAGTCGAAAAGGGATTAACACCTAAAACAGATCGTTATAAAAGAGATTTTTTGGTAAAAAAGAATGACAAATTTAAAAAGGTTGACTTAAATGAGTTTGTTTATAATCCAATGAATCTTACATTGGGTGCTTTGGATTTAAATAACAATGAAGTTACTATTTCAGTTTCTGGTTATTATGTTGTGATGAAAAATACAGATGTAGAAAAATTTGATAATGATTTTTTAAAAATTCTATTGAAAACAACGTACGCAATTTATCAATATAAACAGTTTGCTACAGGAACACTAATTGAAAAACAACGTGTACAGTTTCCAACTTTTTCGGAGATTCCATTTTATTTACCATCAATAGCTGAACAACAGGCCATCGGCACATGCTTCACCAACCTCGATAACCTCATCGATGCTCATCAAGAAAAAATTTCTCAGCTTGAAACCTTGAAAAAGAAACTTTTGAAAGATATGTTTGTTTAAGATTGGAGAGACTATGACGAAAAGATTAAAAACGACTCAAATTTCTTTGTTTCTTAATAGCAAATCAGTTAAAAAATTTGAAGACTGTCTAAAAAATAAGATTAAGTATGATGAATACCCATTAAATAGTAAAATTGGACTAAATGGGAAAATATTTGTTCAGAAATCAGATCCTAAATTGCCTTCTTGGCAGGATGAGTTAAATCAACTATCTGCCCTAAAAATAAAGTTTTCTGAAAATGTTCCCAATAAAGCCGTGGTTGTAGTGAAGCTAAGAAATAGGTTTTTTAGTATAACTTATGGTTATGGCAGATCAATGCTAAATGATTTAAAAATAGTTAGAAATTTTGGTTTGAAAGTAGCGGCAAATCTAATTGATAAAGATAAAATAAGAAGTATGAATATAACTAGCATTGAAGATGTCATAGTCTCATCCCAAAGACAAAGTTCAATTTATGCTTCTCAAGATATATTTGATTTAGATACTCGAAAAAATTTACTACAATCCGTTTCTGGAGCACCTAGTCAGGAAAGTGTGGCAACATTTCTGGTAGGAACAGATAGTTTAGTAGCTAGTCGAAAAATGAGTATAACTGATATTAAAGAAAGTATTGATTATTATTTTAGTAGTTATAAAAAAGATGATTATAAAAACAATGGTTTTTCATGGCTTGATAATATCTTGGAAGTGAGAGAAAAAAATTTAAAATCCGATTTAGATAATCAATTATACCTAGAGATAACAACGGGGCACTATCCAACTATTGCTCCTAATACTTTACTTGATTGGGAGAATATAGAAGGCTTTTTTCTTACTGGAACTGGAAAAAGAGAAAAAGAGTTTTCAATTGAAATTGATTCGAATGCATATTTCTCAACAATAGGAAAAAATAAATCAAATAGCTCTCTTATATCGTCTTTAAAACGGAATAAATTAGTTACCAAATATAAAGACACAGATGAGGAAAGTATAGTTGGAAGCTTATATTCATCATTAATTTTCGAAATAGATTATAACAAAGAAAAATATATTTTATGTTATGGTTCTTGGTATAAAATTAATAAAAAATTTTTTAATACTATAAAAACTGAAATTGATAATATTGTGGATACTATGATTCCAATTGTTCTCCTAGCTTCTAATGGACAGAGTGAAGGAGATTTTAATAAAGCATTTTCTGCAAGTCATCCAGATTACTATATATTGGATAAAGAAATGTATCATGGGGATAGCTATGGAAGAAGTAGTGTTGAAGTGGCAGATATTGTGACCAAAGACAAAAAGTTAATTCATGTAAAAAAAGGAGGTTCTTCGTCAAAATTAAGTCATTTATTTTCTCAGGGTGTTGTGTCTGCCACTATATTAGCTCAGGATATTAAAATGAAAAAATTCATTAATAAAAAATGCGGTTGTAAAATACTGAATCTATCAGAGACAAATAATGAGTTGGAAATTGTATTTGCAATTTTAGATAAACGAGTAAAAGGAGGAGTAAAAAATTCTGATATATTACCATTCTTTTCAATGGTTAATTTATTCAATGCGATTCAACAATTAAAAAGCATGGGATTTAATTATTCAATTTTAAAAATTCCAGTAGTTTAAAAAGAAAGAAAGAAAAAAATTAGATTTATGATTAAAGAAACAACACAAACTTCCAAGTCACTCTCCCAAGCCCTGTGGGATTCAGCGGATGTTCTCCGCTCTAAGATGGATGCTAATGAATATAAGTCCTATCTTTTGGGCATGGTCTTTTATAAGTATCTGTCAGACAAGATGCTCTTTTTCGTGGCTGAGACCATGGAAGAGGGGATAGATAGTCTTGAGGATGCCCTTGAGGTCTATCGCAATTACTACGAGGATGCGGAGACTCATGAAGATCTGGTATCTGTTATAAAAGATGAGCTTAACTATATCATCAAGCCTAACCTGACATTTACGGCTCTGCTAGCACGTGTCAATGAAAATTCTTTTCAGTTAGAATATTTGGCTCAGGGTTTTCGAGATATCGAGCAGAGTGATGAACTCTATGAAAATCTCTTTGAAGATATTGACCTCTATTCCAAAAAGCTAGGGGCAACTCCGCAAAAGCAAAACCAAACGGTGGCGGCAGTCATGAAAGAGTTGGCTGTGCTAGATGTGGCTGGTCATGCTGGTGATATGCTTGGGGATGCTTATGAGTATCTGATTGGTCAGTTTGCGACTGACTCGGGTAAGAAGGCTGGTGAGTTCTATACACCTCAACCTGTTGCCAAACTCATGACTCAGATTGCCTTTTTGGGTCGTGAGGACCAGCTAGGTTTTACCATCTATGATGCGACTATGGGGTCTGGCTCTCTCTTGCTCAATGCCAAGAAATACTCTCATAAACCGCAGACAGTGGTCTACTTTGGTCAGGAGCTCAATACCTCAACCTATAACTTGGCTCGAATGAACATGATTCTACACGGTGTTCCAGTTGAAAATCAATTTCTCCACAATGCCGATACCTTGGATGAAGACTGGCCGACTCAAGAACCGACTAACTTTGACGGTGTTCTCATGAACCCACCCTACTCTGCCAAGTGGTCAGCTAATTCTGGCTTTATGGCGGATCCTCGTTTCTCTCCTTTTGGAAAACTGGCACCCCAGTCCAAGGCTGACTTTGCCTTTCTCTTGCATGGTTACTACCATCTCAAGCAGGATAATGGGGTCATGGCTATCGTCCTTCCCCACGGGGTTCTTTTCCGTGGAAATGCGGAGGGAACCATTCGTAAGGCCTTGTTAGAAGAAGGGGCTATTGATACAGTAATTGGTCTTCCTGCCAATATCTTCTTTAATACCAGCATTCCGACCACGGTTATCATTCTCAAAAAGAACCGCACCAGTCGTGATGTCTACTTTATCGATGCCTCTAAGGAGTTTGATAAGGGGAAAAATCAGAATATCATGACGGATGTTCATATCGAGAAGATTCTGGAAGCCTACAAGTCACGTGAGGAGATTGACAAGTTTGCCCATCTGGCGAGTTATGAAGAAATCGTTGAAAATGACTACAACCTCAATATCCCTCGCTATGTAGATACCTTTGAGGAAGAAGAAGTCGAACCACTGACAGATATCGTCAGCAAGATCAACACGACAAATCAAGCAATCCAAAACCAAACCGCTTCCCTACTCGAAATGCTCGGTCAACTCCACGGAACTACACCAGAAGCCGATGCTGAACTCGAAGAGTTCTTGAAGCATTTTAAAGGGTGATGAGAGTAATTGATTCGCTCATATTTAAGATAAAACTTTATCTAGGCTGATATAGTTGTATTTTCTAACATTAGCGAGGAGGGGCTTTCTTCAAGCTCGATAGAACGGAGAACTGTGAACTTGTATAACGAGCTTAAAGATTTAATATGGTAGAATAGAGTGTGTAGATTTTACTTGAAGCTTTGTTTAGAAAGGAAAACCATGACACCGACCTATGAAATTGATAATCCCAGCCTCTCTTATCAGACCAAATTAGACCTATGGGAAACGGGATTTGGTTTACAAAAGGTAGATGATTTAGAGCCGTCGTCGTATATGAGAGAGCTAGCAGAGCAAAATTCTCAAGGAAAGTTGACTTATCAAGAAGTTTATAATCAAGTAACGGCTTATCACCAAGAGACGGATGATAGCACAAGAGAAGCAGACCTTGTTGCTATGAGAATTGTGGAACTCTTGTCCTCTAATGCCTTTAAATTTGCTCCAACAACATTGAAAGTGATTCATAGAGAGCTTTTCTTTGGTCTCCTGCCACAAGGCATTCCCTTGGGAGAATACCGCTCTTATAACATTATAAAAAGTGAGGCTGTTTTAAACGGAGACAGTGTCATATATGATGATTTTCGCACGGTAGCAGATAGTTTGACCTATGATTTTCAGCAGGAAAGTCAATTTGACTATCGAGGAAAATCTGATATTGAAGTAGTGCAACATATTAAGACTTTTATTTCAGGTATTTGGCAAATTCATCCTTTTGGAGAAGGAAATACTCGAACCATAACCGTATTCTTGATTAAGTATCTTAGAACTATGGGATTTCAAGTAGACAACAAACCCTTCCAAGAAAATGCAAAGTATTTTCGAGATGCTCTTGTTCTTGATAATGCAAAGCTATTCCAGAAAAAAACAGAATATCTGGAACGATTTTTTGAAAATCTCTTATTAGCTGGGCAATATGATTTAGAAATAGACTAAAGAGATGAATGGTTTATTGTACATTTTGAGTTAGAAATTATTCCACCTTTTGAAGATGGGAATGGTCGTATGGGGTGAGTGGGTTAGAGTCTTATCTTGAAGAGCATTATCAGATAACAAATGCAGTGGTACAAGAATTGACAGGATTGAGTGCAGCAACCATTTGTCGTTATCTCCAACTATCTGTAAACCAAGGTTTATTAGAAAAATCAGGAAGTACAAAAAACACTATTTATTCGCTCATATTCCGCTCATAATTCGCTCATTTTTAAGATATAACTTTGTTTCCATATTTCCGGGGAACTAGTAGAAAGTAAGGAGAAATATGGAAAATAACAACCAACGTGCCCTTTGTCAGCGACTCTGGGCGGAAAATAAATACCTTGTTTTGAGCCATTCCAGCAATATTTACAATGAGATTCGCCAATACTTGAAGAATGAAGAGGTGGAAGTGAGTCAGGTTCAGGAGATGATTGACCGTGCCTGTCAGATTCCAGAACACAGGGGTCAGGTTTGCAATGCCTTTCAGCATATTTGGGGATATTTCAAGAAGAAAGCAACGGAGACTGAACGCAAGGATTATATGTTTTTACTGGAGCGTTATCACTCTGGTCATGCCACCAAAGAAGACTTAATTGCTAAGACGAGAGATTTACTGGAACGTTACCCAAATACATACTTGCAACATTCGACTTTACTGAAAGGAGACTCCCATGAGACTTTGGCATGAGGCTTTAATTTCACAGCTTCCTCGTCCTCAACTCTTGGGGCAACATCGAGAGTGTTGCGCCCTGCGTGGTAATGGCTGGGACAGAAAGCACGCAACGGTGGACTATGTCTTTACCCACTCGCCCTATCGTCTCTATGCCTATCATGACTTGATTATGGAGGAGATGATTAAACGAGGCTTTAAGGTCAGTCCAGAGTGGTTGGACAAGAACTACCGAGGTAAGACCTGCCCTCCTTATCAAGATTTAGCAGAGGAAAAGCTGAAAAGTCCTATCTATAGTGAGCATGATGCTGCCTACTATAAGGAGTGTCTGTCAAATCTCCGAGAGAAGGGGATCAACCTATAGTCTTTTCTAATAACAAGTCATAGTCACTTATAAGAATTACTAATAACACGTTTGAAGAGCCTAACTGAAATATTGTTAAAAAACAAGCTACACAAAGGATTTGAGGCATTTGTCTCAAGTCTTTTTCTTTTGTCTAAAACAGAGATATAGTTTCAAACTATATCAAAGCCTAATTTTTTACAATTATACAGACGCTTTCTTTTCTGTTAAGATAGTTTCAACAACAAATTTTGGAGGACACATCATGTCAACTACGATCATCGGTTTCCCTCGTTTGGGCGAATTCCGCGAATTAAAATTTACAACTGAAAAATACTTTAGAAAAGAAATCTCAGAAGAAGAACTCTTGGCGGCCGCAAAAGACTTGCGTGCTAAACACTGGAACATTGTCAAAGAAAAAGGCATCACTGAAATTCCATCAAATGACTTTTCTCACTATGACAACTTCCTAGATGCAGCTTTCCTTTTCAACGTGGTACCTGCTTCAGTTCAAAACTTGGACTTGTCTGACCTTGAGCGCTACTTCGCTTTGGGTCGTGGTTACCAAGGAGAAAAAGGGGACGTTCGCGCCCTTCCAATGAAGAAATGGTTCAACACCAACTACCACTACATCGTTCCTAAATTTGAAAAAGACACTCAAGTCAAACTTGAAGGTCACAAGATTTTCGATGAGTTCCAAGAAGCAAAAGAACTTGGATTGAACACTCGCCCAGTTCTTGTAGGTCCATTCACTTTCCTTCAATTGTCAGACTTTGAAGAAGGCGTGAAAGCAGAAGACTTCGTAGACAGCTTAGTGGCTGCTTACCAAGAAGTTTTTGCTAAATTGGCGGAACTTGGTGCGACTCGTATCCAATTGGATGAAGCTGCTCTTGTCAAAGACTTAACAGATGAAGAAAAAGCTCTCTTCTTGAACCTCTACAACAAACTCTTGGCTGACAAAAAAGGTCTTGAAGTCTTGCTTCAAACTTACTTTGGTGACGTTCGTGACGTCTACGCTGACCTTGTAAACTTGCCAGTAGATGCTATCGGTTTTGACTTCGTTGAAGGTAAGAAAACTCTTGAACTCGTTAAAGGTGGCTTCCCAGCTGACAAGACTCTCTACGCAGGTATCGTCAATGGTAAAAACATCTGGCGTAACAACTATGAAAAGAGCTTGGCTGTTCTTGAGCAAATCCCAGCTGAAAACATTGTCTTGACAAGCTCATGCTCACTTCTTCATGTGCCATTTACAACTGCTAATGAAGAATTTGAACCAGCTATCTTGAACCACTTTGCTTTTGCAGTTGAAAAATTGGATGAAATTCGTGATTTGGATGCTATCCGCAATGGTCAAGGTGAAGAAGCACTTGCAGCTAACAAAGAACTCTTTGCGACTGAACGTGTGGGTGAAAATGCTGAACTTCGTGCGCGTATCGCTGGTTTGACTGATGCAGACTACACTCGTTTGCCAGCCTTTGCTGAACGTGAAGCTATCCAAGAAGAAGCTTTCAAACTTCCAGCTCTTCCAACAACAACTATTGGTTCATTCCCTCAAACAAAAGAAGTTCGTGCTAAACGTTTGGCTTACCGTAAAGGTGAATTGTCTCAAGAAGAGTACGATGCTTTCCTTGCTGAAACCATCGACGAATGGATCAAATGGCAAGAAGAAGTTGGGTTTGACGTGCTTGTACACGGTGAGTTCGAGCGTAACGACATGGTTGAGTACTTCGGTCAAAACTTGTCCGGTTACCTCTTCTCTAAGAATGGTTGGGTACAATCATACGGTATGCGTGGGGTGAAACCACCAATCATCTGGGGTGATGTCACTCGTCTTAACCCAATTACTGTTAAATGGTCTAGCTACGCACAAAGCCGTACTGACAAACCTGTTAAAGGTATGTTGACTGGACCTGTTACCATCCTCAACTGGTCATTCCCACGTGAAGACATCTCTATCAAGGATTCTACTCTTCAAATCGCTCTTGCTATCAAGGATGAAGTTCTTGACCTTGAAGCTGCAGGTGTGAAAATCATCCAAATCGACGAGGCTGCTCTTCGTGAGAAATTGCCACTCCGTCGTAGCGACTGGTACGAAGACTACCTTGACTGGGCAATTCCAGCCTTCCGCTTGGTACACTCAACAGTAGCGCCAGACACACAAATCCACACTCACATGTGTTACTCAGAATTTACAGATATCATCCCAGCTATCGACAACATGGATGCGGACGTTATTTCCTTTGAAGCAAGCCGTTCAAACCTTGAAATCTTGGACGAACTCAAAGCGAAAAACTTCCAAACAGAAGTGGGACCTGGGGTTTACGATATCCACTCTCCTCGTGTGCCTAATGAAGGCGAAATCGACCACACGATCGATGCTATTCTTGCCAAAGTACCAAGCAAGAAAGTTTGGATCAACCCTGACTGTGGTTTGAAAACACGTGGTATTCCAGAAACAAAAGAAAGCTTGATCCGCCTTGTTGAAGCAGCTAAAGCTGCGCGTGAGAAATTGTAAGATAAGGATTTCTCTAGAAGCGCTGTTTGGTCAATCTGCCTGTTTCACTTGGATTCTAGGAATCCAGCTAACGAAAAAAATCAACTAGAAAAGGATAATGACTATGTCACGCCAAACACCGTCACTCTCATTTGAAGTGTTCCCTCCCAACCCAGCTGTGGGTAATGATAAAATTATTTCTGCTCTTCAAGATATGCAGGAGCTAGCACCACACTTTATCAGTGTAACTGCCAGCAACAATAAATTTAATATCAAGGAAACGACGGTTCGTTTGGCTGACTTTATCCAAAATGACTTGGCGATTCCAACTATTGCTCACTTGCCAGCCATCTATTTGACCAAGGACAAGGTGGCTGAAACGATTGCCGACTTGGATAAGGTTGGGGTACAGAAAATCTTGGCTCTTCGTGGGGATATTATCCCTGATGTAGAGCCGCAAAAGGATTTCCGCTACGCAACTGACTTGATTGAGTTCATCAAGGAGCAAGCTCCTCACTTTGATATTGTTGGTGCTTGCTATCCAGAAGGGCATCCAGATTCACCAAATCAGATTTCAGATATCCAAAATCTTAAGAAGAAAGTGGATGCAGGCTGTTCGAGCCTCGTAACTCAGCTCTTCTTTGACAATGAGCGCTTCTATGATTTCCAAGACAAGTGCATCTTGGCTGGGATTGATGTTCCCATTCATGCAGGGATTATGCCAATTCTGAATCGAAATCAGGCTCTCCGCCTCTTGAAGACTTGTGAGAATATCCATCTTCCACGCAAATTTAAAGCCATCTTAGACAAGTATGAGCATGACCCTGAGTCGCTCAGAGCAGCAGGACTTGCCTATGCAGTGGATCAAATCGTGGACTTGGTAACCCAAGATGTCGCAGGTGTGCATCTATACACCATGAACAATGCTGAAACAGCAAAATACATCCACCAAGCAACCCATGCCTTGTTTAATCATCAGTCTTTAGGATAATAAAAAGCAAACCATTCTTCTCAGGTGAGGGGAATGGTTCCTTTTTAATAGAAAAGCCCGTACTTTTTAAGAAAAATATGATAAAATAGACTCTGTACGTACTTGATACAAAGATGAGGGTATTTAGGTTGTAGAAGTTTGTTTAAAGTTGATTATTTTTTAAACAAAATCTGATAATGTGTGTTTCAAAAAACACGAACAGAGTGAGTATTTAAAAGATATTTCACGCTATCAAAGATTCTTAATTGAATTTTGACCTCATTTCTTAGGAAAAAAGATAAGCTTCCTAGCACTCATCGAGTGCGGCGTCATCTTCCTATTTTTCTACAGAAATGTTCGGCAAGCCGAACCGTCCAAAATATCTTGATCTTTGTAGGCAAGGCGTATAATTTCATCAATCCAAAGGGGATTAAAATGACAAAACAAGTGTTTCAAACGACTTTTGCGGGTCGTGAGTTAATTGTAGAGACTGGTCAGGTTGCTAAGCAAGCAAATGGCTCTGTTGTCGTGCGTTACGGTGAGTCAACTGTCTTGACTGCTGCCGTTATGTCTAAGAAAATGGCAACTGGGGATTTCTTCCCTCTTCAAGTCAACTACGAAGAAAAAATGTATGCGGCTGGGAAGTTTCCTGGTGGCTTTATGAAACGTGAAGGACGTCCTTCAACAGATGCGACTTTGACAGCGCGTTTGATTGACCGTCCAATCCGTCCTATGTTTGCGGAAGGTTTCCGTAACGAAGTCCAAGTTATCAACACCGTCCTTTCTTATGATGAAAATGCCTCTGCTCCAATGGCGGCTATGTTTGGTTCATCCTTGGCACTTTCTATCTCAGATATTCCGTTTGACGGACCAATTGCTGGGGTGCAAGTGGGCTATGTAGATGGTCAAATCATCATCAACCCTACGCAAGAACAAGCAGAGCAATCTCTCCTTGAATTGACAGTAGCTGGTACCAAACACGCCATCAACATGGTAGAGTCTGGTGCCAAAGAATTGTCAGAAGAAATCATGTTGGAAGCCCTTCTCAAAGGGCACGAAGCAGTCAAAGAATTGATTGCCTTCCAAGAAGAAATCGTTGCGGCAGTTGGTAAGGAAAAAGCAGAAGTGGAATTGCTTCATGTAGACGCTGACTTGCAGGCTGAAATCATCGCAGCCTACAACAGTGACCTCCAAAAAGCTGTCCAAGTAGAAGAAAAATTGGCTCGAGAAGCTTCGACTCAAGCAGTTAAAGACCAAGTGACTGCGGTGTATGAAGAAAAATATGCAGACCACGAAGAATTTGACCGTATTATGCGTGATGTGGCTGAAATCTTGGAACAAATGGAACACGCTGAAGTGCGCCGTTTGATTACAGAAGACAAGGTGCGTCCTGACGGTCGTAAGGTCGATGAAATCCGTCCTTTGGATGCGGTTGTTGACTTCCTTCCTCGCGTGCACGGTTCAGGTCTCTTCACTCGTGGACAAACTCAGGCTCTTTCAGTCTTGACCTTGGCGCCAATGGGTGAAACTCAAATTATCGATGGTTTGGATCCAGAGTACAAGAAACGCTTTATGCACCACTATAACTTCCCTCAATACTCTGTAGGGGAAACTGGTCGTTACGGTGCGCCTGGTCGTCGTGAAATTGGTCATGGGGCTCTCGGTGAACGTGCTCTTGCTCAAGTCTTGCCAAGTTTGGAAGAATTTCCATACGCGATTCGCTTGGTAGCTGAAGTGTTAGAATCAAACGGTTCATCTTCTCAAGCCTCTATCTGTGCGGGAACGCTCGCCCTTATGGCTGGTGGTGTGCCAATCAAGGCGCCAGTAGCTGGTATTGCCATGGGACTTATCTCAGATGGAAACAACTACACTGTCTTGACCGATATCCAAGGTTTGGAAGACCACTTTGGAGACATGGACTTCAAGGTTGCGGGTACTCGTGAGGGGATTACAGCCCTTCAAATGGATATCAAGATTCAAGGGATTACTGCAGAAATCTTGACTGAGGCTCTTGCTCAAGCCAAGAAAGCGCGTTTTGAAATCCTTGATGTGATTGAAGCAACCATTCCAGAAGTTCGTCCAGAATTGGCTCCAACTGCTCCGAAAATTGATACCATCAAGATTGATGTGGACAAGATCAAGATTGTCATCGGTAAGGGTGGAGAAACCATCGACAAGATTATCGCTGAAACAGGCGTTAAGATTGATATCGACGAAGAAGGAAATGTATCTATCTACTCTAGCGACCAAGATGCTATTAACCGTGCTAAAGAAATTATTGCTGGTTTGGTCCGTGAAGCCAAAGTGGATGAAGTTTACCGTGCTAAAGTCGTTCGTATCGAGAAATTTGGTGCCTTTGTTAACCTCTTTGATAAGACAGATGCCCTTGTTCATATCTCTGAGATGGCTTGGACGCGTACCAATAATGTCGAAGACTTGGTAGCAATCGGGGATGAAGTTGATGTTAAGGTTATCAAGATTGATGAAAAAGGACGTATCGATGCCTCTATGAAAGCTCTTCTTCCTCGTCCGCCAAAACCTGAGCATGATGAAAAAGGCGAAAAGTCTGAGCGACCTCACCGTCCACGTCATCACAAGGACCACAAACCTAAGAAAGAATTTACAGAAACACCAAAAGATTCAGAATAAGAAAAGGAGAAATGTATGGGATGGTGGCGCGAAACCATTGATATTGTAAAAGAAAATGATCCAGCGGCACGCACCAGTTTGGAGGTTCTACTGACCTATCCAGGTGTCAAGGCCTTGGCTGCCCACCGTCTCTCGCATTTTCTCTGGAAGCATGGCTTTAAACTCTTGGCTCGTATGCACAGTCAGTTTTGGCGCTTTTGGACTCAGATTGAGATTCATCCAGGTGCTCAAATCGACTCTGGAGTCTTTATTGACCATGGTTCAGGCCTGGTTATCGGAGAGACTGCGATTGTTGAAAAAGGTGTTATGCTTTACCACGGAGTAACTCTTGGTGGGACAGGAAAAGACTGTGGCAAACGCCATCCAACCGTGCGAAAAGGAGCTTTAATATCCGCTCATGCCCAAGTCATTGGACCAGTGGAAATTGGTGAAAATGCCAAGGTCGGTGCAGCAGCAGTTGTCGTGGCAGACGTACCTAGTGATGTGACGGTTGTCGGTATTCCGGCTAAGATTGTCCGAGTTCATGGACAGAAGGATGAACCGACGATCCACGAAGTCGAAGAAAAACGAGAGTACTACGTCAATAAACTCGAGCAATCTAAAGATGCCAGTCACAGATCGTCTGGTTTGTAGAGGGTACCTATATGATTCAAGCAAGAAACAAGTTAAGCCAAGAGGAGCTATCTGAGGCGAAAAAACTAATTAACTATTGCCAAAACTATGACGGTACCTATCGTGATCCCTATCTTTCTAACATGCTTAATTTTGACCCAAACATGCCCGCCTTTTTCCTTTATTATGAAAAAGGCGAACTTGTTGGTCTCTTAACTGTCTATGCTGATGACCAAGATGTGGAAGTGACGATACTGGTTCATCCAGATCATCGCCATCAGGGAATTGCGCGTGCATTGTTTACTAGTTTTGAGAAAGAAACGGCTTCTTTCTCTATTCGTTCAGTGACTTTTCAGACAGAACGTATTTTTCTAGAACGTCATCCTGATTTTGCCAGCAACTGGGGATTGGTCGAGGACGAGGATACAGAAACTTGGTTAGGCAAGGATAGAAAACCTTATCCGTTAGCAAATGTTTCTAATCTTGAAGTTTTGTTAGCAGATAGTTCGTATCAGGAGCAAATTAGTCAGTTAAAATTTCAGGCATTCTCAGAGGAACATGAATCGAGAGAAGTTGTGGATAGATATGTCGCTGAAGCTCTGAAGGATCCAGAAAGTCGCTTATATATTTTGTTAAAAGACGGTCAGGTTATTGGAACTTGCACGGTAGATTTATCGACTAATACGAATTACTTCTACGGTTTAGCAATATCTGAACCTGAACGTGGGAAAGGCTATGGAAGCTACTTAGCAAAATCCCTTGTCAACCAACTAATTGAGCAAAATGATAAGGAATTTCAGATTGCAGTGGAAGATAGCAATGTAGGTGCCAAGCGCTTATATGAAAAGATTGGCTTTGTCAAACAAACCCAAGTGGTTTATCTGAATGCGAAAGGAGCAAGGGATTCCGAAGTGTAGAGACATTCGGACTGAAATTCAATTGAACTCTTAGTGATGAAACTAATTGTTCTTGGATTTTGGATTTCCTGACTATGATTTATGATTAAAATCTATGACACTATGTCTCGTGATTTGCGAGAATTTGTCCCGATTGAGGACGGCAAGGTCAAGATGTATGTTTGTGGGCCAACCGTGTATAACTATATCCACGTGGGGAATGCCCGTTCAACGGTGGCTTTTGATACGATTCGACGTTATTTTGAGTACCGTGGTTTTGAGGTTACCTATATTTCCAATTTCACAGATGTGGATGATAAGATTATCAACCGTGCCAAGGAAGAAGGGATCACGCCTCAGGAGGTTGCGGACAAGTACATCGTTGCCTTTCGTGAGGATGTGACGGCCTTGGGCGTCAAACCTGCGACTCGCCATCCGCGTGTGGTGGAGTTTATGGCTGACATCATCCGCTTTGTGGAAGACTTGATTGGAAAAGGCTTTGCCTACGAGAGTCAAGGAGATGTCTATTTCCGTGTGGAAAAATCTCATAACTATGCCAAGTTGGCCAATAAAACCTTGGAAGATTTGGAGCTGGGTGCTTCAGGTCGTACCGATGAAGAAACGGCTCGTAAGGAAAATCCTGTAGACTTTGCCCTCTGGAAATCTGCCAAATCAGGCGAGATTTCTTGGGACAGTCCTTGGGGATCTGGTCGTCCGGGATGGCACATCGAGTGTTCGGTCATGTCAACAGAGATTTTAGGTGATACCATTGATATTCACGGTGGTGGAGCCGACCTAGAGTTTCCACACCACACCAATGAAATTGCCCAGTCAGAAGCCAAAACAGGCAAGACCTTTGCCAACTACTGGATGCACAATGGCTTTGTCAATATCGATAATGTCAAGATGTCCAAGTCCTTGGGTAACTTTATTACCGTACATGATGCCCTTAAAACTCTCGATGGGCAAGTGCTTCGTTTCTTCTTTGCGACTCAACACTACCGCAAGCCCATCAACTTCACAGAAAAAGCGGTGCGTGATGCAGAGACTAATCTCAAGTATCTGAAGAATACTTACGAGCAACCGTTTACTGGAACTATAGATGCTCAAGAGTTACAAGCTTTTAAAGATAAGTTTGTAGCAGCTATGGATGAGGATTTCAACTCTGCCAATGGTATTACAGTAGTCTTTGAAATGGCCAAGTGGATCAATTCTGGCAACTATGATGCAAGTGTTAAGAAAGCTCTTGCAGATATGTTGGAAGTCTTTGGAATCGTCTTTGTTGAGGAAGTTTTGGATGCAGAGATTGAAAACTTGATTCAAAAACGCCAAGAAGCGCGTGCTAATCGTGACTTTGCGACAGCGGACCAGATCCGTGACCAATTGGCTGTTCAAGGGATTAAGCTCCTTGACACCAAGGATGGAGTGAGGTGGACACGTGATTGATGTCAATCTCATTAACGGGATTGCGTTAGCTTTTGAGGGGGACGCGGTGTATTCTATGTATATTCGTCGTCACCTCATTTTAAAAGGTATGACCAAGCCCAATAAACTCCACCAAGAGGCGACAAAGTATGTCTCAGCCAAGGCTCAGGCCCGCCTGATTTCCCTTATGTTAGAGGAGCAAGTCCTGACGGAAAAAGAAGAAGAAATCTACAAACGTGGTCGCAATACCAATAGCCACACCAAGGCCAAAAATGCTGATGTGGTGACTTACCGTATGTCCACAGGTTTTGAAGCAGTCATGGGCTATCTCCACATGACTGAAAATCTGGAACGTCTTGAGAGCTTAATTTCATGGTGTATCCAAAAAGTGGAGGGCTAGGGCATGATGGCAAAAGAACTACAAGACTGGTTTCCTGAAACTCAGATTTCAGACCAACCAGTAGAGAAAGAGGGCTATCTCACTCTCCCTTTAGCTTCTCAGCAGTGGATTTTGCTGGAGGAAGCTGGGCTCAGCGAGCGTGAAAAGCAGCTGGTTGCCCTTTTAACCCAGCAGGAGCAGGCTCGTTCGCTCAATCCTTGGTATCCCTATCTGATCGAGGGGAAGGGGCAGGCACCGCAAGCTTTCAAAAAGATTCAGCTGGTTTATTGCCATCTGTCTTATTACCAACAGGAAAATCTAGCTTCTTGGCTGGATATGATGCGGACTCTTTTTCCCAACTGCCAGACAGTGCTACAGGTCGGGGCTCAGGATTATGTTTTTGTCCTCCAGCAAGATAAATACAGCTCTGTCCGCTCAATCTTATCTGATACGATTGAAGCGGTTGAGTATGACTTTGGCCTTCGTCTGTCTATCATGTTGGGGCAGGTGTGGTCTCAGATAGGCTATCAAGCCCTATCAGACTTAATCAAAGCGGAGCGGGATTTGTTTAAGACATGGTGGCGTCAAGGTCATCAAGGTGTACACACCTTTTCACAACTCTATCTTTGGAGTATGGGAGAAAGGATTGTGGACCTGAGAGTCATTAAAGAATGTCTGCACCAGATGATTTTGGATCAGGATCAGATTCAGGAAATTATCCTTTCTCTCTGGGAAAATAGTGCTGTCCTAACTAAAACAGCCCAGCAACTCTATCTACATCGCAATTCTCTCCAATACAAGATTGACAAATGGGAAGAATTGACAGGACTTCAGTTGAAGGAGTTAACGGATCTTACCTTGTGTTATCAGTTGATTTTACCAGATATTCTTTAAAGTTTTGTGCAAGTTGCACAGAACTTTTTTATTTTTTTGGTCACCTTGCCATAGAAATGTAAAACGTTTTCATCTATAATAAAACTATCAAAAGACAAAAGGAGTTCACCTCGATGGTAGAATTAAATCTTAAAAATATTTACAAAAAATATCCAAACAGCGAACACTATTCAGTTGAAGACTTCAACTTGGACATCAAAGACAAAGAATTTATCGTTTTCGTAGGTCCTTCAGGATGTGGTAAATCAACAACTCTTCGTATGATTGCTGGTCTTGAAGACATCACAGAAGGTACTGCATCTATCGATGGCGTGGTTGTCAACGACGTAGCTCCAAAAGACCGTGACATCGCCATGGTATTCCAAAACTACGCTCTTTATCCACACATGACTGTATATGACAACATGGCTTTCGGTTTGAAATTGCGTAAGTACAGCAAAGAAGACATCGACAAACGTGTGCAAGAAGCAGCAGCAATCCTTGGTTTGAAAGAATTCTTGGATCGTAAACCAGCTGACCTTTCAGGTGGTCAACGTCAACGTGTTGCCATGGGTCGTGCTATCGTCCGTGATGCAAAAGTGTTCTTGATGGACGAACCTTTGTCAAACTTGGATGCCAAACTTCGTGTATCTATGCGTGCTGAAATTGCTAAAATCCACCGTCGTATCGGAGCTACAACTATCTACGTAACTCACGACCAAACAGAAGCGATGACTCTTGCAGATCGCATCGTTATCATGTCAGCAACTAAGAACCCTGCTGGTACAGGTACTATCGGACGTGTAGAACAAATCGGTACCCCTCAAGAAGTTTACAAAAACCCAGTTAACAAATTCGTAGCAGGATTCATCGGAAGCCCAGCTATGAACTTCATCAATGTGAAATTGGTTGGTAGCGAAATTGTTTCTGACGGTTTCCGTTTGAAAGTGCCAGAAGGTGCTTTGAAAGTTCTTCGTGACAAAGGCTACGAAGGAAAAGAATTGATTTTCGGTATCCGTCCAGAAGATGTGAATGCAGAACCTGCTTTCCTTGAAACATTCCCAGAATCAGTTGTCAAAGCTACTATCTCAGTATCAGAATTGCTTGGTTCAGAATCTCACCTTTACTGCCAAGTTGGTAAAGATGAATTTGTTGCTAAAGTTGATGCTCGTGACTACTTGCAAACAGGTGCAACAGTTGAACTTGGATTTGACTTGAACAAAGCACACTTCTTCGATGTAGAAACTGAAAAAACAGTTTACTAAGATAAATAAAACTCAAAACACTGCTAGAAATCTGGCAGTGTTTTTGATATGGATATTGATTGAGTAGGAATTTTCTAGTTTTCATATTCCTAAAAAAGTGATAAAATGGTAGGAAGAATTGGAGAGTAGAGATGCCAAAAGAAGTGAATTTAACAGGCGAAGAAGTTGTCGCTTTAACCAAAGAATATTTAACGGAAGAGGATGTCCATTTTGTCCATAAGGCCTTGGTCTATGCGGTGGATTGCCATAGTGGTCAATATCGCCAATCAGGTGAGCCTTATATCATTCACCCCATCCAAGTGGCAGGTATTTTAGCTAAGCTCAAGCTTGATGCTGTAACGGTAGCTTGTGGTTTCTTGCATGACGTGGTGGAAGATACAGAAGCGACCCTGGATGATTTAGAAAGAGAGTTTGGTCCTGATGTGCGGGTAATCGTAGATGGGGTTACCAAGCTTGGTAAAGTTAAATACAAGTCTCATGAAGAGCAGTTGGCAGAAAATCATCGCAAGATGCTCATGGCCATGTCTGAGGACATCCGCGTTATCTTGGTCAAGCTATCTGACCGCCTCCACAATATGCGGACTCTCAAACATCTTCGAAAAGATAAGCAGGAGCGCATTTCCAAAGAAACTATGGAAATTTATGCTCCACTAGCTCATCGTTTGGGGATTTCGAGTGTTAAATGGGAATTAGAAGATCTATCTTTCCGTTATCTCAACCCAACGGAGTTTTACAAGATTACCCATATGATGAAGGAAAAGCGCAGAGAGCGTGAGGCCTTGGTGGATGAGGTAGTTACAAAATTAGAAGACTATACGACGGATCGTCACTTGAAAGGGAAGATTTATGGTCGTCCCAAGCATATCTACTCGATTTTCCGTAAAATGCAGGATAAAAAGAAGCGTTTTGAGGAAATTTATGACTTGATTGCCATTCGTTGTATTTTGGATACCCAGAGTGATGTTTATGCTATGCTTGGTTATGTTCATGAACTTTGGAAACCTATGCCAGGTCGTTTTAAGGACTATATCGCTAACCGTAAGGCCAATGGGTATCAGTCTATCCATACAACAGTTTATGGACCAAAAGGACCGATTGAGTTCCAGATTCGAACCAAGGAAATGCACGAGGTAGCCGAGTACGGGGTTGCGGCTCACTGGGCCTATAAAAAAGGTATCAAAGGTCAGGTTAACAGCAAGGAATCTGCTATTGGAATGAACTGGATCAAGGAGATGATGGAGCTCCAAGACCAGGCTGATGATGCCAAGGAATTTGTGGACTCTGTTAAGGAAAACTATCTGGCGGAGGAGATTTACGTCTTTACTCCTGATGGTGCGGTTCGCTCCCTACCAAAAGATTCAGGACCGATTGACTTTGCCTATGAAATCCACACCAAAGTCGGTGAAAAAGCGACTGGTGCCAAGGTCAATGGCCGTATGGTTCCACTGACAACCAAGCTCAAGACAGGGGATCAGGTTGAAATTATCACCAACCCCAACTCCTTTGGTCCGAGTCGTGACTGGCTCAATATGGTCAAGACCAGCAAGGCACGCAACAAGATTCGTCAGTTCTTTAAAAATCAAGACAAGGAATTATCCGTTAACAAGGGCCGTGAGATGTTGATGGCCCAGTTCCAAGAAAACGGCTATGTAGCCAATAAATTCATGGACAAGCGCCATATGGATGAGGTTCTTCAAAAGACCAGCTACAAGACAGAGGAGGCTCTCTACGCAGCTATTGGTTTTGGAGAAATTGGCGCTATTACCGTCTTTAACCGTTTGACCGAAAAGGAACGCCGTGAGGAAGAGCGTGCCAAGGCCAAGGCGGAAGCAGAAGAGCTTGTCAAAGGTGGCGAAGTTAAAGTCGAGAACAAAGAAACCCTCAAGGTTAAGCATGAGGGTGGTGTGGTCATTGAAGGGGCTTCAGGTCTCCTAGTTCGGATTGCCAAGTGTTGCAATCCAGTTCCGGGTGACGACATTGTCGGTTACATTACTAAGGGACGCGGTGTGGCTATTCACCGTGTGGACTGTATGAATCTCCGTGCCCAAGAAAACTACGAGCAACGTCTCCTTGATGTGGAGTGGGAAGATCAATTCTCAAGCAAGGAATACACTGCCCACATCGATATCTATGGCCTCAACCGTACAGGACTCTTAAATGATGTTTTACAAGTTCTCTCAAACACGACCAAGAATATCTCAACCGTTAATGCTCAGCCAACTAAGGATATGAAATTTGCTAATATCCATGTCTCCTTTGGTATTTCCAACCTCTCTACACTGACCACAGTCGTGGATAAGATTAAGAGTGTGCCAGAGGTTTACTCTGTTAAACGGACTAATGGCTAATTGTCCTAGCTCTTACTAGAAAGGCTATTATGAAAATCATTATCCAACGGGTTAAAAAAGCCCAAGTGAGTATTGAAGGTCAGGTAGAGGGAAAAATCAATCAGGGTCTCTTATTGCTGGTCGGTGTTGGCCCAGAGGACCAAGAGGAAGATTTGGACTATGCTGTGAGAAAGCTTGTCAATATGCGGATTTTTTCAGACGCAGAAGGCAAGATGAATTTGTCTGTCAAGGATATTGAAGGAGAAATCCTTTCTATTTCACAGTTTACCCTCTTTGCGGATACCAAGAAAGGCAATCGTCCAGCCTTTACAGGTGCAGCCAAGCCTGATATGGCATCGGACTTCTATGATGCATTTAATCAAAAATTAGCGCAAGAAGTGCCCGTTCAGACAGGTATCTTTGGAGCGGATATGCAGGTTGAGCTGGTCAATGATGGACCAGTCACTATTATCCTTGATACTAAAAATAGATAATAAAGACCAAGCCCAGTCAGCTTGGTTTTTCTTATCTATCATAAAATACTCCAAAATGAAATCGGTTCTTGATAGGCTTGGGGGAAGTCTCTTTTCAAGCTTTGGCAGATACGATAGGAAGGGATGAGATGGCCTAGGATGAGGAGAACTCCTTGAAGGAAAAGTGGAATATTACTTAAACATATCAAGGGGAGAATGATCAGGCTATCCCATAGGAGGATTTGTAAGGCAAAGCGCCAGAATCTCGGTCTAATCTGGGAATAGAGTTGACTAAAGTGGTCACAAAGTTGGTTGGAAAGATAGACCAACAGTACAGGATGAAAGAAAATAATACTCTTCGAAAATCAAATTCAAACCACGTCAGCGTCGCCTTACCGTACTCAAGTACAGCTTGCGGCTAGCTTCCTAGTTTGCTCTTTGATTTTCATTGAGTATAAGCCAACCGCTATAAATTAAAATCCAATCCCAAGTAAGTCTCTCTTTAAATGTCAAAAATGCCAGCATAATTCCATCAATGACAAGGAGTTGAATGGTTTTGATGGAGATGATTTTTTCATGCTAAAACCTCCTTTTCCTTAGAGACATTCCCACAAAGAGATATGTTTGTTGTAAAAGTCAGGATAGTTTTCTCTTAGGTAGTCCGCCGTCCTATAATATAAAGTAGAATGACAAGCAGTGACAATTGGCATAAGAGAGGGAAAACGCTGAGAACTAACGAAGGTTAAAAGGACAAAAAATAGAAAATCAATGGAGAGAACCCCTAAATAATAGAAGCGAATCTTTTTATTGATTTGAGGATAAATCTCAGCGAATTGATGTTTGAGTCGGACAACTAAGCGAAATAGCAGGAGTCCCTGAGTAAGGATGAAAATAAAACCAGTGAGCAAGAGCCATTCTAAAGCTATCTCGGGTCTAGTGCTAAAAAATGCAAATAGTAGCAAATCGATGATTGCAATTGCTACAAAATGGATTCTATAGAGTTTTTTCATGACAAGACCTCCCTCTTTTATCTAGCTTCATTCTACTCCAAAAGAATGGAAGTTTCAACTAAAATGATAAAAAATTTTAGTAAGGAGATTCTGTTAGATTTCTTTATTTGATTTCCTTCTTATTGTTCCACCTCTTCATCGTTCCAGACAAATAAAGCTCCAATTGCATTGAGGATATAAAAGATGTATTTTCCGATATTGGCAAAGTTTCCTTGAATGCCAGCCTTTGTCAGCTGAATGAAATTATAAATCAACCAAAAGCCCCACTGAGTTGTTAATTTCAATGCGTTTAAAGCATTGGCAATGAGGGACAGTGCAAAGGCAATAGTTGTCACGTAGGCAAGGAGATTCATCTTTCCTCCATAGCCGATATAGTTGGTCACAAAGGCAAAGAGGAAGGAGATGATGGAAATGATGATGGCTGCCAATTTTACCTGTTTTTGGCTCATTTGGTTGGGTCTGCCTTCTTGCGAAGCCTCCCATTTCTTTATAGCAAAGGTATAAATGAGGAAGGTGACAGGATAGGTGATAATGGCCGCCTTATTTCCAAGGATATAATCAATGGTACCAGACAAAATCGTATTGACAATGCCAAAGTAATTTCCCCATTTGCTTAATTTTCCCGTGAAACGAGTGGACAACATGGAAATCCCAACGTTGGTTACAGAAATCAATCCAAAGGGTACAAGAGCTGTCCATGGTCCCCAGTCTACAAATTTATCGAGGCGTGAGTTGAGGTAACCAGATGCAATCGCAATCCCAACGACCAAAGCAACCCCGAAGAGGTCAAACCATTTAGATGTCGCAAAAATTTTTAGTGATTTTTTCATATGTTAAACTATCTTTCTTGTTTTTTACAAACATTCTACAACTAAATGAAAGCAAAATCAAATGATAGAAATAAAACCCTGAAAATAAAACTTTCAGGGTTGGTAGGGGACTTGAGAAATTAGTTGATTTTCTCGACATAGAGTTGTGTTGCAATGTCCATATTCACTTGTAAATCCTCGTCTTTACTAAGGATAGTAAAGGTGTTGCTGAAGCCATCAAACTGCTTGACTTGGAGCGGATCACCGATGTGAAGTGAGTGCTTGTCCAGATAATTGAGAATGTCAAAACTATCGTGCACCCGAGTTAGACGGTAGGATCCACTCTCTTTGATATCAGCTAGTGGTAGGTTATTGATTTCAACTAAGAGTTCTCCCTTGGCAGGAATAGTTCCTCCGTGAGGGCAGGTCTTGGGGAATCCAAGTAATTTTTCTAGTCTCTCAACGAATAGCTCAGAGACAGTATGTTCCAATACCTCAGCTTCTTCATGAATCTGGTCACTCGTATAGTCTAAATGATGGACTAGAAAAACTTCAATCAAGCGGTGCTTACGATAGAGCTCAGAGACCAGTTTGAGTCCGAGGTCAGTCAGTAGATAGCCACATTCCTTGTCCTTGAGGATGAGGTTTTCGCTCTTCATCCGTTTAATCATTTCAGTTACAGCAGGGGGAGAGACTTGCATGCGGGCAGCAATTTCCTTGTTGGTAATTTTATGCAGGTCTATGCCAATTTCATAAATACACTTTAGATAATCTTCTTTATTCGGGGTCATTCGTTTCCTCTTGTCTAATATCTTTATCTAGTATATCAAAAAAAGCTAGATTTCTCTAGCTATCTGCCACAATGGCTTCTAATTTAGTTCTTTAGCAGCTGCAATTGCAGCTTCGAAGTTTGGTTCAGAGTTGATATTGTCCACGTATTCAACGTAGCGAATAGTATTGTCAGTATCGAGGACAAAGACTGCGCGTGCCAATAGGTGCCACTCATTGATTAAGAGGGCATAATCACGTCCAAAGGAATGGTCGAAATAGTCTGAGAGCATGATGGCATTTTCAATACCTTCAGCACCGCACCAACGTTTTTGGGCAAAAGGGAGGTCCATGGAAACAGTCAAGACAACCGTATTATCCAGTCCAGCCAGTTCTTCATTAAAACGACGCGTTTGAGTTGAGCAGATACCTGTATCGATAGAAGGCACGACACTCAAGACTTTTTTCTTCCCATTAAAATCAGCTAGAGATTTTTTAGAAAGATCAGTTGCAGTGAGAGAAAAATCAAGTGCCTTGTCGCCGACTTGTAGTTGTTTACCTGTAAAGCTCACAGGATTTCCGAGAAAAGTTACCATAAGATACTCCAATCTTTTTTCTTCCATTTTAGCTGAAACAGTCGGAATTTTCCAATGATTTGACCGGAAATATGGGCATAGAAAAAACGCCAGCTCATGAGAGAATGACGTTTTTCAGAGGCTTATACTCAATGAAAATCAAAGAGCAAACTAGGAAGCTAGCCACAGGCTGTACTTGAGTACGGCAAGGCGACGCTGACGTGGTTTGAAGAGATTTTCGAAGAGTATTATTTTGCCAATCCTTCAGCAATCTTGTCAAGATTGTATTTCATCATGTTGTAGTAGCTGTCGCCTTCTTTACCTTGTTCTGCGATAGAGTCAGTAAAGATTTGTGCGTAGATTGGGATGTTTGTATCTTGTGAAACAGTTTTCATTGGACGGTCATCCACACTTGATTCTACAAAGAGGGAAGGAGTTTTTGTTTGGCGAAGTTTTTCAACCAAGGTCTTGATTTGGTCAGGTGTTCCTTCTTCTTCAGTGTTGATTTCCCAGATATAGGCACTTGGGACACCGTAGGCTTTAGAGAAGTATTTGAAGCATCCTTCGCTGGTTACGATGAGTTTTTTCTCAGCAGGGATATTGTTAAATTTCTCTTTGGCTTCCTTGTCCAGTTTGTCTAGTTTTTCAGTATAGTCTTTGAGATTTTTTTCGTAGAATTCCTTGTTGCTTGGGTCTTTGGCAATGAGCTGTTTAGCGATATTTTTAGCATAAATCATCCCATTTTCAAGGTTTAGCCAAGCGTGTGGGTCTTCTTTGCCTTTCTCGTTTTGGCCTTCAAGGTAGATAACATCAACGCCTTCGCTGACTGCAAAGTAGTCTTTGTTTTCAGTTTTCTTGGCATTTTCGACCAATTTGGTAAACCAAGCATTGCCACCTGTTTCAAGGTTGATACCGTTATAGAAAATGAGGTCAGCCTCAGAAGTTTTCTTAACGTCTTCAGGAAGTGGTTCGTATTCGTGTGGGTCTTGACCAACAGGAACGATACTGTGAAGATCAATCTTGTCACCAGCAATATTTTTGGTAATATCAGCGATGATTGAGTTTGTAGCAACAACTTTTAGTTTTTGACCAGAAGCTGCATCTTTTTTTCCACTTGCACATGCTACAAGAGCAATGACGGAAAGAAAGAGAACGAGTAATGTACCTAATTTTTTCATTAGATCCTCCAATTTATTGGGGTTTTGCCCCTTATTTTAACAAATGTTTATTTTTCAGTTTCAAATATCGTTGTTTTGGAGCGATAAAGAAGCTAATGAGAAAGAAACTAGCGGCTGTAAGCACGATACTAGAACCTGCCGCAACGTTAAAGCTATAGCCGATAAAGAGCCCCAAAACTGAAGCTGTCGCTCCAAATGTTGAGGAAAGGAAAATCATGCTTTTCAGGCTATTAGCATACAGATAAGCAGTTGCCGCTGGGGTAATCAGCATGGCTACAATCAGGATAGTTCCGACACTTTGCATGGCTGTCACAGACACGAGAGTTAGGAGTACCATGAGAAGGTAGTGATAGAAATTGACAGGCATTCCCATGGCTTTAGCCAAGAGTTCATCAAAGGATGTTATCAAGAGTTGCTTGAAGAAAATCCAGATTAACAAGAGAATGGCTGCCCCCACACCCATAGTAATAAACATATCCGTATCTTGGACGGCCAGGATATTACCAAAAAGAATATGGAAAAGGTCAGTTGAACTTTTAGCGACACTAATCAAGATGATACCGAGGGCTAAGAAAGAAGAAAAGGTAATGCCGATGGCGGTATCGCTTTTGATAATCGAGTTTCCCTTGATGTAGGTAATGATGATAGCAGCTAGTAGTCCGAAGACAATGGCTCCGATAAAGAAGTCAAGGCCCAAGATAAAGGAGAGGGCTACACCTGGCAAGACAGCATGTGAAATGGCATCTCCCATGAGTGACATCCCGCGTAGGATGATGAAACATCCCACAGCTCCAGCTACGACCCCAATGACAATAGCTGTTATCAAGGCATTTTGTAAGAAATGGAATTTTTGCAATCCATCGATAAATTCTGCGATCATAGGTCACCTCCACTGAAAAAGAGTCGATTACCGTAAGCTTCTTTGAGATTGGCTTCGGTAAAGGTTTCTTTGGTTGGACCAAAGGCAATCACTTCTCGATTGACAAGCAAGACTTGATCGAAGTAGTGGGGAACCTTGCTGAGGTCGTGGTGGACGATGAGAACCGTCTTCCCAGCTTTTTTCAAATCTCTCAGCGTATTCATGATGATTTCCTCACTGACAGAGTCAATCCCAACAAAGGGTTCATCCAAGAGGATATAGTCAGCTTCCTGAACTAAACATCTGGCAATCAGAACCCGCTGGAATTGACCTCCAGACAGTTGGCTGATTTGACGTTCAGCGTAGTCAGCTAGGCCGACGATTTCAAGGGCCTCTTGCACTTTCTTCCAATGTTTAGCATTTAAACTTCGAAAGAGAGGGATAGAGGGAAAGAGTCCTAGAGAGACACATTCCTTGACCTTGATGGGAAAGTTGTAGTCGATATTGATTTTTTGTTCGACATAAGCGATTCGATGTAAGGATTTTTTAACTTCCTTGTCATCGAGAAATGCCTGACCTTGTTGTGGGATAATTCCCAGCATCCCTTTTAATAATGTTGATTTCCCAGCACCGTTTGGACCAATGATACCGGTAATTGTTGGTCCTTGGAGCACTAGTGAAATATCCTTAAGTGCCAACGTTTCTTTGTAGGAGACACTGAGGTTTTCGATACGTATCATAAGCTTGTATTCCTCCTGCCTCTTAATATACATTAAAAAAAAAATTAAGTCAAGTTAATTTTTCAAAAAATTAAAATAATAACTGAAATACAATAGAAAACATCAGTTCATTTTTAATTGCATTCCAAGGTAATTTTTGTTAAGCTAAAAACAAGTACAAATGAAAGCGAGAACAAGATGATACGTTATCAAGACGATTTTTATGATGCAATCAATGGAGAATGGCAACAGACAGCTGAAATCCCAGCAGATAAGTCTCAAACGGGAGGTTTTGTTGATTTAGATCAGGAAATTGAAGACCTGATGCTGGCGACAACAGACAAGTGGTTGGCAGGTGAAGAGGTGCCTGAGGATGCTATCTTGGCAAACTTTGTCAAATACCACCACCTAGTTCGTGATTTTGACAAGAGAGAAGCTGACGGTATCACACCTGTCTTACCACTTCTTAAAGAATTCCAAGAATTGGAGACTTTTGCGGATTTTACAGCTAGACTAGCAGAGTTTGAACTTGCTGGAAAACCAAACTTCCTTCCTTTTGGTGTATCGCCAGACTTTATGGATGCCAGAATCAACGTTTTATGGGCTAGCGCTCCAAGCACGATTCTGCCAGATACGACCTACTATGCAGAAGACCATCCTCAGCGCGAAGAGCTCTTGACTCTTTGGAAAGAAAGCAGCGCAAATCTTCTCAAGGCTTATGATTTCTCTGATGCAGAAATTGAAGACTTGCTAGAGAAAAGACTAGAATTGGACCGTCGAGTTGCGGCAGTGGTGCTCTCTAATGAAGAAAGTTCAGAGTATGCTAAACTCTACCATCCATATTCATATGAAGATTTCAAAAAATTCGCGCCTGCCCTACCTTTGGATGACTTCTTCCAAGCCGTTCTTGGACAAGTGCCAGACAAGGTTATCGTAGACGAGGAACGTTTCTGGCAAGCAGCAGAGCAATTCTATAGTGAAGAAGCTTGGCCTCTTCTCAAGGCAACCTTGATTTTGAGTGTTGTGAATCTTTCAACCAGCTATTTAACGGAAGAAATCCGTGTCTTGTCAGGTGCTTACAGCCGTGCGCTATCTGGAGTTCCAGAAGCCAAAGACAAGGTTAAAGCTGCCTACCAGCTAGCACAAGGTCCATTCAAACAAGCCTTGGGTCTCTGGTATGCCCATGAAAAATTCTCCCCAGAAGCCAAGGCAGACGTGGAGAAAAAAGTGGCAACTATGATTGATGTCTATAAGGAACGTTTGGCTAAAAATGACTGGCTGACTCCTGAAACTCGTGACAAGGCCATCGTCAAACTCAATGTCATCAAGCCTTATATCGGTTACCCAGAAGAATTGCCAGAACGTTATAAGGACAAAGTAGTAAATGAAAATGCTAGTCTTTTTGACAATGCTCTAGCCTTTGCGCGTGTGGAAATCAAGCACAGTTGGAGCAAGTGGAACCAACCTGTAGACTACAAGGAATGGGGTATGCCTGCTCATATGGTCAATGCTTACTACAATCCACAGAAGAACCTAATTGTCTTCCCAGCGGCTATTTTACAAGCGCCTTTCTATGACTTGCATCAGTCATCTTCTGCTAACTACGGTGGTATTGGTGCAGTTATTGCCCATGAAATTTCTCACGCCTTTGATACTAACGGAGCTTCTTTTGATGAAAATGGTAGCCTCAAGGATTGGTGGACAGAGAGCGACTATGCTGCCTTCAAAGAGAAAACACAAAAAGTTATTGACCAGTTTGATGGACAGGATTCTTATGGTGCAACCATCAACGGTAAATTGACGGTATCAGAAAACGTGGCTGACTTGGGAGGAATCGCTGCAGCGCTTGAAGCAGCCAAGCGAGAACCAGACTTCTCAGCAGAAGAGTTCTTCCATAACTTCGGTCGCATCTGGCGCATGAAAGGTCGTCCAGAATTTATGAAACTCTTGGCTAGCGTTGATGTGCACGCGCCAGCCAAACTCCGTGTCAATGTACAAGTACCAAACTTCGATGATTTCTTTACAACCTATGATGTCAAAGAAGGAGACGGTATGTGGCGTTCGCCAGAGGAGCGCGTGATTATTTGGTAAGGCAAAAAATCTAGTCATCAGAAAAAGGCATTCAATCAGGTGTGAAAACCTTGACTGGATGCCTTTTATAGTGGAAAGACTGTTGGATAATGTACTTAAAATGCGATAGTCATTGTCACCATCTTGTTAGAAAAAAGGATTGAAAGTTTTTTCATGAGCAATAGTAGTAGCTGGACCATGTCCTGGATAGACATCGTAGTTTGGTAGAGTGAAGAGTTGAGTTTTGATACTATGGAGTAGCTGAACTGTACTACCAGTTGGAAGGTCGGTTCGTCCGATTGTTTCACGGAATAGGGCATCTCCTGTCAAGACTAGGTGAGCATCAGGAAAGACGATAGAAACACCGCCGATAGAGTGCCCTGGTGTTGGTAAGACAGTGAAACGAAATTCCTCCAGTTGATATTCCTCATGAAAGACAAAGGTGTGTTCAGCTGGTTTTGCGACCACATCTGCCATATCATCGTGGCGAGGAAGCCCAGAGAGATTATCGACGGGAGTATAGAGCCAGCTGGCTTCACTCTCTGCGATATAGACAGGAGGATTGTCAAAAGTCTCGCGAACCAAGTCCAGACTCATGATATGGTCATAATGGGCGTGGGT